>DATIOH010000090.1:0-5904 GCA_035473375.1 Nocardioidaceae bacterium
GCCGACGACGCCTCTGGCCGCTCGGTGATGAACGTCGCGTGATCGGCGACCAGCTCGCGGATCTCGCCGACCCGCTGCCCCGCGACGTAGCGCGCGAGATCGAGGCCGTGGCTCGCGAGGTCGCCGAGAGCGCCGGTGCCCGAGAACGCCGGGTCGAACCGCCACGTCAGCACGGCGTCGGGATGTGCCGCGTAGTCGCTGAGGAGGTAGACGTCGACGGTCTCGACGTCGCCGATCTCGCCAGCCGAGACCAGGTCGCGCGCCGCCTCGACGGCAGGGGCGTTGCGGTAGTTGAACCCGACGGCCGACTGCACGCCCGCGGCGTGGACGGCGGCCGCGAT
Source organism: Nocardioidaceae bacterium (assembly GCA_035473375.1). Classification (GTDB taxonomy): domain Bacteria; phylum Actinomycetota; class Actinomycetes; order Propionibacteriales; family Nocardioidaceae; genus DATIOH01. Next base: position 342 of record DATIOH010000090.1, read on the forward strand.
GGCCTCGGTGTCGGCTCGGTCGCGACCGGCTGGCTTCTCGACCCAGATGTGCTTGCCTGCCTCTGCCGCCGCGACGGCGATCTCGCGATGAACGAAGTTCGGTCCGCACACGCTCACGACCTGAACGTCGTCGCGCGCGAGCAGGTCGCGATAGTCCGCGACCGCCGCCTCGAAGCCGAAGGCACCGACCGCCTGCTCCCGGCGGGCCGGCTCTGGGTCGGCGACCGCGACGAGCCGGGGTCGCAGCGGCGCCTCGGGGTAGTGCTGGAGGAGCCGGGCGTGCGCGCGTGCGTGCACCTGGCCCATCCAGCCGAACCCCGCGATGCCGACCCCGAGCTCCTCGCGGTCGCCGCGCTGTGCAGCCGTCACTGCCCAGTGACCTCCGATGCCTCGGCCTCGAACTCCTTGGCGACCTCAGAGTCGGGCATCGAACGCGCCAGCTCGTGGCTGAGGGCGTCGAGCTCGGCGCCGCCGGCCATCATCCTGACAAGCTCGTCGAGCGTCATCTCCGCCTTCGGGAAGTCGCCCATGCTCCGCCCGCGCCTGAGCAGCATGAACCGGTCTCCGACCGGGTAGGCGTGATGCGGGTTGTGGGTGATGAAGATGACGCCGAGCCCGCGGTCGCGCGCCCGGGCGATGTACTTCAGCACCACCCCGGACTGCCGCACCCCGAGAGCCGCCGTCGGCTCGTCGAGGATCAGCACCCGGGCTCCGAAGTAGACCGCGCGAGCGATCGCCACGCATTGCCGCTCGCCGCCCGACAGGGTGCCGATCGGCTGGTCGACGTCGCGCAGGTCGATGCCCATTGCCGCGAGCTCGTCCTTGGTGATCTGCTTCATCGCCGGAATGTCGAGCCGCCGCAGCGGACCGCGCCCTCTCGTGATCTCCGAGCCGAGGAAGAAGTTGCGCCACACCGGCATCAACGGCACGACTGCGAGGTCTTGGTAGACCGTCGCGATTCCGAGGGCCAGAGCAGCGCGGGGGCTGTTCATGTTGCGGCTGACGCCGTCGACGATGAACTTGCCCGCCGTGTGCTCGTGCGCGCCGGCGAGGATCTTGATGAAGGTCGACTTGCCGGCCCCGTTGTCGCCGAGCACGCAGGTGACCTCGCCCGCCCGGACTGATGTCGTGACATCGCGCAGCGCAATGACGCTGCCGTACGACTTGCCGATCTCTTCGACCTCGATGATCACCTCGCCCGGTGCGGGCAGCTCGGGCGCCGACGACGCAGGCGTGCCGTGAACGTCGGCGGCGCCAGTCTCGGCTGCCGACTCGATGGTGTCGGGCCTGCTGTCTGGAGTGCTGTCTGGAGCGCTGTCGTCGGTTGTCATCTGACTGCCTCCGCTCGGGACTTGACCCAGTTGTTGACGACGACCGCACCGAGGAGCATCACGCCGAGAATGGTGTACAGCCAGTCGCTGTTCCAGCCCTCGTACACAATGCCCTGGGCCACCATGCCGTAGATCAGCGCGCCCAGCGCGGCGCCGATGGCCGAGCCGTAGCCGCCAGTGAGCAGGCAACCGCCGACGACGGCGCAGATGATGAACGTGAACTCTTGACCGACGCCGGCGATGCTCTGGACGCTCGACGTCTTGAACAGGGCGCACATGCCCGCGGCCCAGCCGGCGAGCGCCGTACCCATGAAGAGGCCGACTTTTGTCCCGAACACCGGGACACCGACCTGCCGCGCGCTCTGCTGAGCGCCTCCGACGGCGAAGATCCAGTTACCCGGCCTCGTCCGCAGCAGCAGCCAGGTCGCGACAATCGTGATTCCGATCCACCAGAACGTCGCGGCGTAAAGCGTCAGGTCTCCCGTCGGCAGGCCGATCGTCATTGACGACCCGAACAACTTCTTGCCGTCGGCGTAGCCGGGCTCGTCGCGGATTGTCAGCGACACCTTGCCGATCAGTGCTTTCGTCTCCGCGAGGTTGACGCCCTGCAGGACGAAGAACGTGCCGAGTGTGACGATGAAGCTCGGGAGCCCGGTACGCATCACCAGGATCCCATTGAGGGCTCCGATGGCCGCCGCGAGCACGAATGACGCGACAATCGCAGCCCAGACGTTCCAGCTGTACTCCGTCATCAGGATGCCGGTAGTCAGACCGGTGGTGCCGATCATCGTCCCTGCCGACAGGTCGAACTCGCCGCCGATCATCAGCATCGCGACGGCGACCGCCATGATGCCGAAGTTCGAGGCGACGAAGATCCACGTGCTCGCGCCCGTGGGCTTCGAGAACGCCTCCGTCGTCACCGTGAAGAAAAGGAAGATCACAATCGCCCCGGCAAGCGCGCCGACCTCGGGCCGCCGGAGGATCCGGCTCAGGGTGTGCGACGAACTCAATCGCTCATCAGTCTCGGGCGGCGTCTCGGGGGCAGCCGCCGGCTGTTCCGTGGTGGTTGTCATGGTTGGCTCCTTAGGTCCAGCGTCGCCGCCGGCGGACTCGGGAGGCCCCGACCGAGCGAGGCCTCCCAAACGTCCGCTTGGCTAGCGGGTCCCGCCCTCGGCGAAGTCGAGGACCTCTTGGGCGTTGTCCTTCGTGATGATCGCCGGGCCCGAGTAGACCGGCTGACCGCCACCGAGGTCGTTGCCGTTCAGCAGCTTCAGGTAGATGCCGACGACACCGATGTAGCCCTGCACGTACGGCTGCTGGTCGATGGCGAACAGCACCTTGCCGTCAAGCACGTCCTGGGCGACCGTGGCGTTGAGGTCGAACGTGCCGACCGTGACGTCCCTGCCGGAGTCGGCGACGGCGGCAACTGCTGCGCCCTCCATGTCGCCACCGAGGCTGAGGATGCCGTCAATGCTCTCGTCCTGCTGCAGCTTGGCCAGGATGGTCGACTGCGAGCCCTGAAGATCCGTGTTGTCGGCCTGCAGGTTCTCCATGCTTCCGCTGAACGTCGACTTCGCGCCCTCACACCGCTGCTCGAGTCCGACGTTTCCGGCTTCTTGGATGACGCAGACGACATGGTTGAGGCCCGCGTTCGACAGTTGCTCTCCTGCGGCCTTGCCTGCGAGCGTCTCGCTCTGGCCGACGTGCGTGATGGCGCCAAAGCTCTGCCAGTCGTCGATGCCGGAGTTGATGGTGATGACCGGGATCCCGGCCGCGACGGCAGCCTTGATGCTGTCTTCGAGCGCCGGCGGGTCAGCCATCGAGATGACCAGACCGTCGGTGCCTGCGGCGACCGCGTTGTCGATCAGGGTGCTCTGCTCGCCCGGGTCGCCGTTGTTCGAGTAGTGCATGTCGACGCCCGTATCGGAGGCAGCCTGCTCTGCACCTGCCTTGACGACGTCCCAGAACGAGTCGCCTTCATTCGCGTGGGTGATGACATCGACGCGGAATCCGGTGCCAGCACCGGAGCCGCCGGCGTTGCCGCCGTCGCCGTTGTCGCCACTGTTGTCACTCTTGCATCCGGCGAGAACCAGTGCTCCCACCGCCAGACCCACAACTAGTGCGCGTCGGATGACCATATTCGTTCTCCCTTGTTTGCCGCTGTCCTGACACAGCGGGCAGTTCTCCCTCGGGTCAATGCGCCGTCGGGAAATTCAGTTGCGCGAGAGAGTCCTCGCTGACGTGAGGCCATCTGCTGGTGACGACCTTCGCCTGGGTGTAGAACCTGACTCCCTCCGGACCGTGAATGTGGTGGTCGCCGAAGAGGGAGTCCTTCCACCCTCCGAATGAGTGGAAAGCCATGGGCACCGGGATCGGCACGTTGATGCCGATCATCCCGACGCTCACCTTTCGCTGGAACGTCCGAGCCACCTCGCCAGACGAGGTGAAGACGGCGGTGCCGTTGCCGTACGGGTTGGAGTTGACCAGCTCGATCGCGGCATCCAGCGTCGGCACCCGCACCACGCTCAGCACGGGCCCGAAGATCTCGTCGGTGTAGACCGACATGTCGGGGGTAACGGAGTCGATCAGTGTCGGCCCGACGAAGAACCCCTCCTCATGACCGTCGACGACCAGGCCTCGCCCGTCGACGACGATGTTCGCACCGGCCGCCTCGCCCTCGTCGATGTAGCCGACGATGCGGTCGCGGGCGGCGGCCGTGACGACCGGGCCCATCTCCGCGCCCGGCTCGTCGCCAGCGCCGACCTTGACCTCGACAGCCAGCTTCTGGACCCGCTCGACGAGCGCGTCTGCCGCTGGGCCGACCGCGACGACCGCGGAGATCGCCATGCACCGCTGGCCTGCCGAGCCGTAGCCAGCGGCGACCAAGTGGGCGGCCGCGAAGTCGAGGTCGGCGTCGGGCATGACCACCGCGTGGTTCTTGGCGCCGCCGAGGGCCTGCACCCGCTTGCCGCTCGCGATGGCTCGCTCGTGGACGTACTTCGCGATCGGAGTCGATCCGACGAACGACACCGCCCTGATGTCGGGGTGGTCGAGGACGGCGTCGACCGCGACCTTGTCGCCGTGGACGACGTTGAAGACACCGTCGGGAAGCCCCGCCTCGGCGTACAGCTCGGCGACCAGGTCGGAGGCGCCGGGGTCGCGCTCGCTCGGCTTCAGCACGAACGTGTTGCCGGTGGCGATCGCGACCGGGTGCATCCACAGCGGCACCATGATCGGGAAGTTGAACGGCGTGATACCGGCGCAGACGCCGAGCGGCTGACGGAACGAGTACGAGTCGACGCCACCCGACACCTGGTCGGAGAACTCGCCCTTGAGCAGCTGAGGGATGCCGCAGACGTACTCGACGACCTCGCGGCCGCGAACGACCTCGCCGCGCGCGTCGTCGATGGTCTTGCCGTGCTCGGACGAGATGATCTTCGCCAAGTCGACCTCGTGCTTGACCAGCAGCTCACGGAAGGCGAACATCACGCGGGCGCGGGCCGTGACCGACGACTGCCCCCAACTCTCGAACGCTTCCTTGGCCGCTCGGACGGCCGCGCCGACCTCGTCGGCCGACGCCAGGTGCACCTGCGCCTGTGCCGCGCCCGCTGCGGGGTCAAACACGTCTGCGAGCCGTCCGCCCGACTGGCTGACGTGCTTGCCGCCGATCCAATGCTCAATCGTTCTCATGACTCTTCGTCCTTCTGGGGAGAGACCTCGCTGGGCGCGAGGTGGTGTCGTTGGCCGGCCTTCGCGGCCTCGTACGTCGCGCGGGCGGCTCGGGTGCTGTCGAGCGCTGAGACCTCCGCGACGGGAACATCCCACCAGGCTGGGCTGTCGGGGCCTGGGACGAGGGGGTCGGTCTCGACGTGGACGACGGTGGTAATGCTGGCTGCCTGAGCTGCCGCGATCGCCTTCTCGAACTCGGCGATGTCGCTGGCGCGCAGCACGTCGGCTCCGAGGCTCGCGGCGTTGGCGCCCAGGTCGACCGGGAGCAGTCCGCCGTCGATGCCGGTGTCGGTCCGGAAGCGATAGCGGGTGCCGAACCGCTGCGAGCCGAGCGACTCAGACAGCGCGCCGATCGACGCGAAGCCGTGGTTCTGCACGATGACGACGATCAGCTTGACGCCCTCTTGAACGGCCGTCACGAGCTCTTGGGCCATCATCAGATACGAGCCGTCGCCGACCATGACGAACACATCGCGGTCGTCGTCGGGCGCGTCGCTGTCGTC
>DATIOH010000091.1:0-4591 GCA_035473375.1 Nocardioidaceae bacterium
CCCGGAAGATGCCCTTGGTGTCCTTGCCGTATGAGCCTGCCTCGCGCCGATAGCAGGGGCTGAAGGCGGCGTACCGCAGCGGAAGGTCGGCCCCGTTGAGGATCTCGTCGGAGTGATACGCCGCCAGGGGGACCTCCGACGTGCCCACGAGATAGAGGTCGTCGTCAGGAAGGTGGTAGACATCCTGGGCGGCTTGGCCGAGGAAGCCGGTGCCTTCCATGGCGCGCGGCTTGACCAGAGCCGGCGGAATCATCGGCGTGTGACCGGCGGCCTGCGCTCGTTCCATCGCCATCTGCACAAGAGCCAGCTCGAGCATCGCGCCGACGCCGGTCAGGTAGTAGAACCGCGCACCTGAGACCTTGGCGCCGCGTTCGGTGTCGATCGCGCCGAGCACCTTGCCGAGCTCGATGTGGTCGAGCGGCTCGAAGCCCTCGGCAGCGAAGTCGCGTGGCGTGCCGATCTCCTCGAGCAGGACGAAGTCGTCCTCGCCGCCCGCCGGCGCCTCCGGCGACGCGAGGTTGGGCAGTCGAATGATCGTGTCGTAGAACGACTCCTCGGCCGCGGCCTGCGCAGCGTCCGCCTCCTTGACCCGCTGGGAAAGCTCGCGAGTGCGCTCGAGCAGTTTCTCGCGGTCGTCGCCAGACGCCTGCGAGACGTCGCGGCCGATCGCCTTCTGTTCGGCGCGAAGCCGCTCGAACTCCGCGATCGTGTTGCGCCTCGACTCGTCGGCCGCGAGCACTTCGTCGACGAGGTCGGGAGACAGTCCGCGGCGCCGTTGGGCGTCTCGGGCAAACTCTGGGTCGTCGCGAAGCGTGCGGAGGTCGATCACTCGTCCAGGGTATCGACCAGCGATGCCGGCAACGAGCGAGTTGTCAGGGACGAGCCGGCCGTGCCGACGGCATCCGACGCAGGACGCAGTCGCCGCAGAGACCACCGCGTGGCAGTCGGTAGTACAGGCAGCAGGTGTCGCGGCGGTACCGGTCGGACAGATAGCGGCCTGGCATCGGCCGGCCGCCGGCCTCGACGAGGGCTCGCACGATCGCCAGCGCCTCGGGGCCGGACTCGGGTCGGGCGCGGGCGATCATCGTGGCCGCACCCGCCGACGCAGACCAGACATTTCCCCACAGCACGTGGTCCGAGACCGATCCGACCTCGGCCACAGTCCGGGTGAGGGGTCCGAGAACGGGATCGATCACACCGGCTGCGATGGCATCTGCGGCCGCAGCCGCTTCGACGACGGCCGTGCCGTCCAACTCGTCGGTACGGACCGCCAGCAATGACGAGGTCGAATCGCCGTGCCGTTGGTGGTCCCGGTGCCAGCGGAGCCCGCCGAGCCGCGGGCACCAACCGGCCAAGGCGGCGGCGCCGAGGGCAGGCGAGACGACTCGTGCCACGACGCCGAGATGCCAGACCGACGCAGCCGCCCGCCACTCGACCGCCGACTCGTCCACACCCGCTCCGACCGCCAGCCTTATGCGTGCCTCAGCGACGGCTTCCGCGACCGTGTCGTCATCGGCGGCGAAGTCGGCGAACGCGGTCCAGCCCGGCCCGGGCGGGTCGAGCGTCAAGGCGAAGAACGGTCCGATCTCGGCCGCTTTGCGCAACGCGTCTGCCACGTCATGGTCGGCGCCGCTCACCCCGGCCAACCTGCGTCGCATCGACGTCCTCGTCGGCGAAGCGTCCGCTGAGCCATCTACGGAGCGTAGCCAGCGTGAGAGTATGTCCCGGCGTCGCAGGGTTCGTCCCGCGATGCGCCCAGTGGGGCGGCGTGCGGCCAGGTGCGGCGCGCCTTCCTCCGCCTGCGACGCGAGGCCTCGACGACGAGCAGATGACCGATTCCCAGACAGAGCGGCGCGCGGCGATCATCGCCGCCTCGCTGGCGATTCCATTCGCCGTGCTGATGGGCCTGGTGCTGGCGAAGTTCCCGCCGCTGCTCGAGTTCGACGCCGACGTTACCCACTCGTGGTACGAAGCAGTCGAAGGAACTGGCTGGGCGTCCTTCTTCAACGCCGTCGAACAGGCGACGCGCTCATTGATCCTCACCCTCGTCATGCTCGCGCTGGCAGCGTTCTTCCTCAGTCGCCGCGACGGTCGCACGGCAATCTGGATCGGCGCTGTCGCCCTCATCACCGCGCCGCTCTGGAGCGTACTCAAGCAGATCGTCCAGCGCGATCGGCCAGACATCCCCGACCAGCTCAGCGGGTACTCGTTCCCCTCCGGCCACGCGACCACCGTCGCGGCCCTGTCGGGTGTGCTGATTGTGCTGACGTATCAGCGGGTGCGCGGTCGGCGGCTGCGGATCGCGCTGATCGTCGGCTGGATTGCACTGGCCGCGCTGGTCGGCGTCGATCGGATCTTCTTGGGAGCTCACTATCCGAGCGATGTCGTCGCCGGTTGGCTGCTCGGCGCCCTCGTCGTGTTCGTCACGTCGGCGGTGCTGGGAGTCATCAGCACCGACCCGGCGCCGGTGCTGGTCCGTCCCCTCTCGACGATGCCCGACACCCGTACCGCGTTGGCGGTGATCCTCAATCCGATCAAGATCGACGACGCCGAGACGTTCAAGCAGCGGGTGGGGCGGGCCGCGCGCGCGGCCGGCTGGGACGAGCCGATCTGGTTCGAGACGACCGTCGACGATGCGGGATCGTCGATGGCGCGGGCCGCTGTTGCGGCTGGGGCTGACGTCGTCGCGGTCGCCGGCGGCGACGGCACTGTCCGGGTTGTGTGCGCCGAGATGGCCGGCACCGGCATTCCCGTCGGCATCGTGCCGGCCGGCACCGGCAACCTGCTGGCGCGCAACCTCGCGATCCCGCTCTCGCAGGACCTCGCGATCGACACCGTGCTCAATGGCCAGGACCAGGCCATCGACACCGTTTTGATCGATGGCGACGACCTCGCCACGACCCGTTTCGTCGTGATGGCCGGAGTCGGGCTCGATGCCGCGATCATGGCCGAGGCGACGGAGTCATTGAAGTCACGGATCGGGTGGCCCGCCTACGTCGTCGCAGGTGCCCGGCAGATTCGCTACCCGGCATTGCGGATCGACATCTCGATCGACGGCGCCGAGCCGGTGCGGCGTCGTGCGCGCACCGTGGTCATCGGAAATGTCGGAAGCCTGCAGGCCGGCATCCCTCTGCTGCCGGACGCCGAGATCGACGACGGACTCCTCGACGTCGTCATCATCGCCCCCCGCCGGGTGTTCGGCTGGATCCCGGTGCTTGCGCGGGTCCTCACCCGACGCCGGAAGGTCGACGACCGACTCGACCGCTACACCGGGCGCACGGTCGAACTCGTCGCTGCCCACTCGACGCCCCGCCAGTTGGATGGCGACCTCGTGACCCCCGGAATGCGGCTCCGCGCCGAGGTCGAGCCGGGTCGGCTGCTCGTGCGCGTCCCCCGCTGACCGGCCCCACTCCCAAAGTGGCTCCACTTTGAGAAGCCGTGCCGTCCCAAAGTGGCTCCACTTTGAGGAGCCGTGTCGTCCCAAAGTGGCTCCACTTTGGGAAAACCGCTGACCTGCGATCAGGAGGCTTGGGCGGAGCGGGCGAAGCCGATGGCCTCTTCCTCCTCGGGCGACAGCTGCTGGCTCGCCGCCCATGCCGAGACGTTCTTGGCATAGGTGCGCGACTCGCTGCGCCCGTGGATCGACGTCAGTACGACGCCGTCGCCGAGATCGTCGAGCAGCGCCATCGACCACGAGAGATGCCCGCCCATGTCGCCGAACGCGTCGTAGCGAACGACGGCGAGGTGCCGCAGGGATGTCGCGACCACGGCGTTGAGCGCGCCAAGCTCCGCGGTCACCTCGGCAGTCGTCAGCGGCGTTTGGTCGTTGCCGGAGCGACCCCGTCGCGGCCGGCGAGCGACACCAGGACCGCGGCGGCGCGCGGCGGCAAGCGCCGCCAGCCCGACTCCCAGCCCGAGCGCGCCGAGCGCGAGCGCCGACAGCGTCAGCCAGGTGAGCGCGCTGTCGGAGAACGACATGCACCGAGCGTAGGCGGCGCGTCACCCGATACCCGGGCTGCCGAGCACGCGTGTCTCTCCGTCGTCAGGCTCCTCGCAGCCGACCCAGCCACTGGTTCGCGTCTGCGAAGTCGGAGTCGGAGGTGCCGGGGCTGACGTTGGTGACCGCCCCATCGGCACGGGGGTACGACCCGAGGAATCGCACGTCGTCGGACGTCCGGCGCAGGCCCATCAGGGCCTCGCCGAGCCGGGCGTCGTCGATATGCCCCTCTGCGTCGATCGCAAAGCAGTACTTGCCGAGCGACGAGCCGATCGGCCGCGACTGGATCCAGGTCAAGTCGATGCCGCGCACGGCGAACTGCTCGAGCAGCTCGAGCAGCGCGCCCGGCCGGTTCTCGTGAATGAAGACGACGAGGGACGTCTTGTCGGCTCCGGTCCGCGGCGGAGGCGGGCCCGGCCGCGACACCAGCACAAACCGCGTCACGGCACCCAGCCGGTCGCCGACTCCGGTGGCCAGCGTCTCGAGCCGATAGGTCTCGGCGGCGACCGGCGCCGCGATCGCCGCGTCGTAGGGCGAGTCCTTCTGCGCCACCATCGCCGCGGCGAGGGCCGTCGAACCCTCGAGCACGACCTC
>DATIOH010000092.1:0-4704 GCA_035473375.1 Nocardioidaceae bacterium
CCACCAGCAGCCGGGTGCGTCCGACTGGACGGATCAGTACGTAGCGAAGGGTTCCGGACTGCGCCTCCCCAGCGATCGACTCACCGGCGACGACGGCGACGGCGGTCGGCAGGAACAGCGGCAGGATGATGCCGATCGCCGCGAGCGGGAAGAGAGTGCCGTTCGTGAGCACTGCGGCCAAGAATGGGGGGCCGGTGCCTGGCCGCGGACCGAGGTCGGTCGTCGCCAGCAGCACGGCGACGAGGCTTGGCAGCGCGTCGAGAAGGGCGATCGTCACCCACGTGCGCCGACTGCGGACGAGTTTGCGGAGCTCGACGGCAATCACGGCAGCTCCAGTCGATCGATCGGGTCGACTGCCGTCGGAGGGCGGGTCGGGAGCGTCTCGCCGTCCTGACGAGTCGTGTCTTGGCGATCGATCCGGTCGGAGCCGGCGGACGTCGCCGCCAAGACGATGTCCTCGAGGGCCAGCCGCTCGGGCGCGAGCTCGGTGACGCGGATGCCACCCTCGACGAGGCGGCGGTTGAGTTCGGCCGAGTCAGAGACGCGGATGAGCAGGCTGTCGCCGTCGTGGGACTCGACCTGCCCGTCGAGCAGGGCCTTGGCTCGGACGGCGTCCGGGGTCCGCACCCGGACCCGCCCGGTCAGCCGTTGCAGCGCATCGAGCCGGTCCTGCATGACCAGGCGCCCGCGGTCGACGACGCCGACTCTGGTGCACATCTGCTCGACCTCGGCGAGCAGGTGGCTCGAGAGGAAGATGGTGGTCCCCTTGGCGTTGAGCTCGAGGAGCAGCGCTCGGATGTCGCGGATCCCCTGAGGGTCGAGGCCGTTGGTCGGCTCGTCGAGCACCAGCAGCCGAGGACTCCGCAGCAGCGCGGACGCCAGCCCGAGTCGCTGCCGCATCCCCAGCGAGTAGGCCTTGACCGGACGCCTGTCGACGCCGCCGAGGCCGACGCGATCGAGTGCTTCGCCGACGCGAGCGGACCGGGTCCGGCGCACGCCGTCCGACCCCATCGCGTCGAACAGGGACAGGTTGGCCCGCCCCGACATGCTCGGATAGGCGGCCGGGTTCTCCACCAGCGCGCCGACCTGTCGGAGCACTCGCTTGGCGGCCGCGGGCATCGGCTCGCCGAGAACGCTGATGTCGCCCGAGGTGGCGAGCACCAGGCCGAGCAGCATCCGGACTGTCGTGGTCTTGCCCGAGCCGTTCGCCCCGAGGAAGCCGTAGACATCGCCCTCGCGGATATCGAGGTCTAGCCCGTCGACAGCCCGGACGGCCCCGAAGCGCTTGGTCAGCCCGCGAGTGGAGATCACCGTTCCCGATCGATCGGATGCAGGGCCCGCGACGCCGGCCACGTCAGCGCCTCTCGCCGAACCGCGACTGCAGCACCTCGGCGGCCCGCACCAGCGTGCTGTCGGTGACAGTTCCCGACACGAGCCACCCACCGCCGTCGGGGGCGTCGGTGAGGAGGATGTGAAGCGGGCCGATGTCGAGCAGCACGCTGCCGGCCGCGAGCCGCGACCCTGGCGTGAGGCTGAGCTGCGTGCGCAGCGGTTCGGCGGCCTCCTCCCACAGCGGGATGGCGATCAAGCGGGTGACACCGTGGCCGTAGACGCCGACGCCGAGCAAGCGCGTCGAGGTCGAGCGCTCGAGACCGACCAGGGTCTGGGGCACCGTGATCCGAGCGAACCGGTTGGCAGCGTCGGCGATGTCGATGACGTCGTCGCCGCGGTAGTCGGCTTCGGGCGGCGTCGGGGCGGCGAACAGGCTCTGGCTCGGCTGGCCCGCCGAGAAGGACATGAACTCGCTGCTGACGGCAGGGGCGCTGTCGCCGTCGCCGTAGACCTCGACCCGGAGCGGCAGGCCGGTCCGCTCGTCGGCCCAGACGTCGATGTGGGCGATGCTCGAGCGCGGATCGGACGGCACGAGCCGCAATCCCGGGGCACTCTGCCCGGCGACTCGCTCTGAGGGCAGCCGCGTCACCTCGTCGGGCGTCGCTTCGTCGAGCAGCCGGTACGCCACTTGCGGCGGAAGCAGGTCGGACACTCGTGGCAGCCGGACGGCGGGATCGCCCGACGTCGCGACCGCGTTGCGCTCGTAGTCCCAGGTCGTGACGGTGCTGGGCCGGTGGTAACTGTCGATCTCCCCGGTTGCGAGCAGCTTGTCGACTCGCCAGATGTCGGCGCTCTGCCACCAGACCCGCATCCGGGTGCGCTCGCCGAGATCGCTGAATCGATCGGTAACCGGAAGCTGGAGGGTGCCGAGACTCTCGGCGTACCCGCTGAACGGCTCGGCCGTCGACGCCTCGATCCGGGCGAGGAGGTCTTGCGCCGAGATGTCGGAGTTCGCGGGAGGAATGGCCCGCACGCTGAGCGGGATCCCGATCAGTAGCGCTAAGCCGAGGCCGACGACCGACCAGCGCCGCCCCGAAGTCATGCCCCAGCGTACGTCGGGGATCTCGACCACCCAGATGTACGAACGGGCAGCCGGCTGCGTTGAGACCGCCTCAATCTGCTGCGATCCGTTGGGATCGAGCGCTCGATCCCGCGGGTGGGCGATGCTGGTGGCGTGCCCGACATCGACGTGCGCGCCGCCCGGCCGGACGATCTCGATCGCGTCGTCGACTGCCAGGAGGCGTGCTGGCACGAGGCGTACGACGGCCTGGTTCCGGCGCGTTACCTCGACGACTCCGACCTTCCGACTCGACGACGCGAGCGTTGGAGCCGCCGAATCGCGGGCGAGCGGCAGGTGATCATCGCCATCGAGGGCGAAGACGTCGTCGGAGTCGGCAGCGCTGGACCGTGTAAGGACGACGACGTCGCGCCCGCCGTCGAGCTGATGTCGCTCTATGTGCGGAAGCGGCTCTGGCGGAGTGGCATCGGGGCGCGGATGCTCGCGGCTCTCGTCGGCGACGGCGACGCGTATCTCTGGGTGTTCGAAGACAATCAACGCGCTCGCGACTTCTACGCAGCGCACGGCTTCCGACCCGACGGTGCGGGGCAGCTCGATCCCGGCACCAACCTCTGGGAGATCCGGATGGTTCGTCGCTCGGCTGACGGCCCGGCGCGGATGGCGGCCGCCGGCCTCGTCGACTATCGGTCCGACGTCGACGACAACCTGCGATGGGCCGACTTTGCGGTGCGCGGCGGCGACGTCGTCATCAGCACGCGTTCGAAGAGCGGTACGACCTGGATGCAGCAGATCTGCGGGCTGCTCGTGTTTCAGTCGCCGACGCTTCCGCAGCCGCTCGCCGAGCTGTCGCCGTGGCTCGACCACCTGGTCGTGGCGCAGGATGCGGTGTTCGCCCGACTGGCCGGCCAGCGGCACCGTCGGATCGTCAAGACCCACACGCCCCTCGACGGCATCCGAGTCGTCGATGAGGCGACGTACATCGTGGTGGCCCGGCAGCCGATCGACATGGCGGTCTCGCTGTATCACCAGGGAGCCAACCTCGACCGCGAGCGGATCGCGTCGCTTGCGGGACAGCCGCCGCCAGAACCGAGCCCGGAGCGTCCACCCCTGCACGAGTGGCTCGTCGAGTGGGTCGACGGCGACGCCGAGCCGCTCTGGCTCGAGTCGATCCACGGCGTGCTCGCCCACGTGGCCGACGCCCGTTCTCGCGCGACACGAAACGACAACGTCGTCGTCGTCAGGTACGAAGACTTGCTTGCCGATCTCGACGGCCAGATGCGACTGCTCAGCGACCGGCTGGGCATCGCCGTCGACGACGCCGTCTGGCCGAGCCTGGTCGCCGCCGCGACCCTCGAATCGATGCGGGCCAACGTCGACGCAGTGGTGCCCGACCCGGCCGGGATCATGAACGACCACTCGGCGTTCCTCCGGCGCGGCAGCGCCGGCGCTGGCCGCGAGACGCTCACCGACGACGAGTACGCGCACTACCGCCAGCGCGTCCGTTCGCTCTCGTCGCCGGAGCTCGACGCCTGGCTCCACGGCTAGCTCAAGATGCGACGTTCAGCACGCTATGGCGAGCCAGATGTCGGATCTTGGTGCAAGGCAGCCCGGCCCCGTCAGGTGTCCTCTTGGACGAACCAGATCCCGACGGCGGGCTCGTCGCCGTCGTTGCGGTAGCCATGTGGGGTCGTCGAGTCGAAGCACACCGAGTCGCCGGGGCCGAGCCGGCTTTCCTCGGCACCGAGCGTGAGCACGAGCTCGCCGCTGATCAGGTACCCGTACTCGGTGCCGGCGTGCTGCATCAGCTCGCCGCGGGTGGCCGAGGTCGAGCCAGGCCCGTAGGTGATCTTGAGAAAGTCGACGTGGTGGCCCCGCAGCTGGCCGAGGCGCTCCCAGGTGACCCCCGACTCGAGGGCCAGGATCTCGCGGCCACCGGGGCACAGGTGCGGACCCGTCGGCTGATCGCGGTCGGGGGCGGGCAGTCCGGCCGCGTCGGCGAAGCCGCCCGTCGGAGCATGGATCGAACCGCGTGACTCGCCGGCGCCGTCAGTGGCCGGGTCGAACAGTTCCTCGACGGGCACACCAAGGGCGGTCGTGATGGCGTACAGCGTGCTCACCGACGGCAGGCTCTTGCCGTTCTCGATCTGCGAGATCAGGCTGGCCGACACCCCGATGTCGCGGGCCAGCCCTCGAACGGTCGCCCCACGCTGCTGCCGCTCCGCACGGATCCGCGCTCCGATCGACGCGACGCCTCGCCTGCCCGGCTCGGCCATCGACGTCCTCCATCAGCTCGC
>DATIOH010000093.1:0-7926 GCA_035473375.1 Nocardioidaceae bacterium
CAGCTCGCGAACGGCCGCCGCCGCGTCCTGGTACGAGAGACGGTGCGCCGCGGCGCGCATCGAGATGTTCGACGCCTCGAGCAGGGTCCCGCCGGTCGCACGCGCGTCGCCGTCAGTGTCGCTGCCGCCAGAGCCTCCTGAGCACGCCGCCACGGCTAGGAGGCAACTGCCGACAGCGACGACGACGGCACGTTGTCGGGTGCGCCTGGGCTGCAGACGCCACCGAGCCATCGAACCCTCCTCGTCACTCTCAGGGTGACGGCGAAGTGCGAGCGGGAACAGGGCCGATACCCAAGCGATACCTGTTCGGCGCGATGTTGAGATCGATCAGGGAGCGAGTGACGGGGCCTCGGCGGCACCGCTCGCTGCCCCGGTCGCCGGCGCCGTCGTCGGCGCGGAGTCGGTGGGCCCGGTCGGGTCGGTCGGCTCGGTGGGAGTGGGCTCGGTCTGCGTCGGCTCGTCGGTGGTCGGAGCCCCAGACGTCGGGGCATCGGTCGATCCCGTCGTCGGCGACTGCGGCGTCGCGTCGCCGCCGCCATTCGACGGCGTCGAGTGGGTGTCGCCGTTGGAGTGATGGACGATGTGGCTCAGCGTGGTGCCGCTGCCGTCGCCGCCGATCGCCGAGATCGGCCGGCCGAGCACCGCCTCGACTCCCGTGATGACGGCGAAGCCGACCGTGAGCATCACGATGGTGCTGAGTGCGACAGTCGCCCAGCGCACTCGAGGCCGCGGCCGCTCGGCGAGCGACGTGTCGACTGGTCGGGCCGCCGGCTCGGCCGGATCGACGATCATTGTCTCGGTCGCACCTGTCGCGTCGGACGCCCGATACTTCGTGGGCACAACCGGGATCACCTCGCGAATCGCCTGCGACCCCCGCTCGATCGGGTGTGCGTACAGCGCGGTCGTGACCGACACGACGACGCTCGCGATCACGGCTCCCGCGACGGTGCCGGCGACGCCCAGCCACGACGCAGCGACTGCAGCCGACGCTGCTGCGAGGGCACCGGCAAGGATCTTGGGCATGCTCAGCTCGAGGCGCGGCCGGGTGGGCAGCGGCATCGGCTCGAGACTCGGACGCTCCGGCGCCGGGGTCGGTCGGGTCGGCTGCGTGCGCGACGGCTCGCCGTCGGGTCGCTCGGGTCGTGCGGTCGTGTCGAGACGCTGAAGCATGATTCCTCTCTGCAGGCGCAGAAACAGGGCCCGAACGGCCGTTCGGGTGTCAGGTGTTGCGGGTTTTTGCGGTCGATTGACCTGTTCCAGGCTAAGCGAGGTGCCTGTGGCGGCCCAAGTCCGAACCCTGCGATTCGGCGTGAGTCCCCCCACACTTCACGTGTGGGGTCGTCCCGCAGGATGGACTCGTGTCTCGGAATCGCCTGAGGGAGAAAGAGAGTGAACGCGTGAGGCAGAACCTGGTCGACGCGATCGCCGGGCAGGTCGTCGTGCTCGACGGCGGGCTCGCGACACAGCTCGAGGCCCAAGGTGCCGATCTCAGCAGCGCATTGTGGTCAGCACGTCTGCTCCGCGACGACCCCGCTCAGATCGTCGAGGCGCACCGTCGCTTCTTCGAGGCCGGCGCCGACGTCGCGATCACGGCGTCGTATCAGGCGTCGTTCGACGGACTCGCGTCGGCGGGCGTCGACGCCGCCGACGCAGAGCGCTTGATGCGCCGCAGCGTCGAGCTTGCTCGCGACGCTGTCGCCTCGGCCTCCGGCGACTCGCCGCGGTGGGTCGCCGCCTCGGTTGGACCGTACGGCGCGGCGCTTGCCGACGGATCGGAGTACCACGGTCGCTACGGGCTCTCGGTCGCCGAGCTGCGCACGTGGCACCGCCGTCGCCTCGATGTGCTGACCGACGCCGAGCCAGACGTGCTCGCGATCGAGACCGTGCCGTGCCTCGCCGAGGCGGAGGCATTGGTCGCCGAGATTGCGGGCAGCGGACGGGCCTGCTGGCTTTCGCTGAGCTGCTCCGACGGGCGCACTCGAGCGGGCGAAGACCCCGACGAGGCATTCTCGATGGCGCGCGATGTCGACGAGGTGATCGCGGTGGGCGTCAACTGCACCGACCCGACCGAGATCGTCGAGCTGGTCGAGCGCGCTGCGGCCGTCAGTGGAAAGCCGGTCGTCGCCTACCCGAACTCAGGCGAGGGATGGGACGCTGTGCGCCGGGTGTGGGTCGGCGGCTCGACATTCGTGCCCGAGCGCGTCACCGCGTGGGTCGACGGAGGCGCACGCCTGGTCGGCGGCTGCTGCCGGGTCGGGCCCGATCAGATCGCCGAGCTTCGAGCGCAGGCGCTTTCGGTGGCGCCAGCCCGCCGCCCCGACTGACCGTCGGGGCCGGCCGGTACGTTGCCGCCATGCGCTTCGCGACGTGGAACGTCAACTCGATCCGGGCTCGACTCTACCGTGTGCTCGCATTCCTCGAACGCCACGACGTCGACGTGTTGGCGATCCAAGAGACGAAGGCACGCGACGACCAGTTCCCTTATCTCATGTTCGAGGCGGCGGGCTACGAGGTCGCACACTTCGGCACATCGGCATGGAACGGCGTCGCCGTCGCGTCGAGGGTCGGCATCGAGCAGGTCGAGCGTGGCTTCGACGGCCAGCCTCAATGGGGGGACCCGCCCGACGTCGAGGCGCGTGCCCTCGGCGCGACCTGTGCGGGCGTCCGCGTCTGGAGCGTCTACATCCCCAACGGACGGAGTCAGGACGACCCGCACTTTCTCTACAAGCTCGACTGGCTCGCCCACCTCCGCGACGCTGCGGCCGGCTGGCTGACCGACGACCCCGACGCGCAGATCGTCCTCGCCGGCGACTACAACATCGCGCCACGAGACGAAGACGTCTGGAGCATGGACTACTACCGCCCGCTCACTCATGTATCTCCGCCAGAGCGAGCGGGCTTTGACGCGCTTGTCGAGGCCGGCTACGCCGATCCGGTTCGTCCGCTGCTTCCCGGCCCCGAGGTCTACACGTACTGGGACTACAAACGGCTCGCGTTCCCGCGTCGCGAGGGCATGCGCATCGACTTCGCGCTCTCGTCGCCTGCGCTCGCCGCACGGGTCGTCGATGCCCGAGTCGACCGCGACGAGCGCAAGGGCAAGGGCGCGAGCGACCACGCTCCCGTGATCCTCGACCTCTCCTGACCACTTCCCCAAAGTGGCTCCACTTTGGGACGCGACACCACCCCAAAGTGGCTCCACTTTGGAAAATCGGTCAGAAGACGCCGCGGGCGATCAGCTGTCGTCGGAGGCGGTCGGTCATCTCAAGCACCCGGGCGGTGACGAGCGGGCTGACGCCGTCGCCTTGAGCAGTCTCGGTGACCGCGTCGACGAAGGCCGGGCTCACGCCGTAGCGCGGGTACATCGAGCCTGCCGTCGCCATCGCCGCCATCATTCCCTCGGCGTGCATCGTGGGAATCGCCGCCAGGTACCGATCGGCGTACGTCGCGAGCAGGTCGCCTTGACCGGGTCGCCAGAACGCCGTCGACACCTCCATCAGCGCCTCCATGGGCACCTCGTGCTTCTCGACGATCCGCGCCCAGACCTCTTCCTTCGCGCCGACGTCGGCTCGCGCCGCGTTGACAGCCAGTGCCCGCGTCCACGCCTCTGGGTTGGGGTCGCGACGATCGAGTGCGGTGATCTCGTCCTCGTCGTACACCCCCAACTCGGCAGCGCGGATGAGCACCCGCCACTGAAGATCGACATCGTCGCCGGCGAACTCGCGCAGCCGGGCGAGCTGCTCGTCGGAGACTGCGGTGCGGGCGAGTGCGCGGACGGCGGCCTGCCGCCGCGACGGATTTTCGGCGAGAGCCAGGCTCGCGTCGGCGACCGACGACATCAGCTCGTCACGGACGTCGTCGGGCGACCACAGCTCGGCCGCCATGATCGCCAGCCGCAGGAACGGCTCGACGACCGGATCGGCGGTCTCGCGCGGCAAGACGGCGGTCACGCACTCGACGAACTCGGCGGTGCTGGCGTCGGCGGTGACCAGCATGTCCCACGCTGTCGTCACGGCAATCGCACGCGAGACCGACGCTGGGAGGTCGCCGGCGCGGCTGAACAGTGTCGAACGCGACTGCGGGTCAGGGCGAACGGACGCGAACGTCAGGTCCTCGTCGTTGACGAGCAGAAGGTCGCCCTTGACGTCGCCCGCGATGCCCGTCGTCTCGCCCTGCGCCTCGACATCGAGCAGCTCGCGGCGAACGAGTCGTCCGCGGTCGTCGTCATAGACCCCGATGCCCAGCCGATGCGGCCGCGGCGCCGACCCGCCCGGGCCGGTAGCACGCATGACCAGCGAGCCGGAGTCGTCGCGATCGAGCACCAGCCGATCAGTGCCGGACGTGTCGAGCCAGCCCGTGGTCCACTCCGACAGGTCGCGCCCCGATGCCTTCTCGAGCTCGCCCATCAGGTCGGACAGCTCGGTGTTGCCGTAGGCGTGCTTGGCGAAATAGCTGCGCAGTCCTGCGACGAAGGCTTCCTCGCCGACGTAGACCGTCAGCTGCTTGAGGACGCTCGCACCCTTCGGATAGGTGATGTTGTCGAAGCTCGCAGCCGCCTCGGCAACGTCGCGCGCCGGCTGCCGGATCGGGTGGGTCGTCGGCGACATGTCGCCGCCGTAGCCCTGGAGCTTGGAGCCGGCGAGGAAGCTGGCCCACGCGTCCGTGAACTCCGTCGCGTTGACGGCCGCCCAGTGACAGGCCCACTCGGCGAACGCCTCGTTGAGCCACAGGTCGTTCCACCACTTCATCGTGACCATGTCGCCGAACCACATGTGCGCCATCTCGTGCAGCAGCACGAGGGCCCGCAGCTCGCGCTCGGCCGGCGTCGGAGCGGCGCGGAAGATGAACAGGTCTGACCACGTCACGCAGCCCCAGTTCTCCATGGCACCGCCCATGTCGGGGACGAAGACCTGGTCGTACTTGGACTCGGGGAACGGCTGCGCGAACTGCTCGCCGAAGAACGCCAGACCAGAAGCGGTCTGGTCGAAGAGGTCGGCTGCGTCGCGGTCGAGGTTCGCGGCGAGCGACTGACGTGTGTACAGCCCCAGGTCATAGCCGCCGACCTGCTTGCGGACCTCGTAGTACGGGCCGGCGTTGACCACCGGCACGTACGTCGACAGTCGCGGCGTGTCGGGGAACGTCCACCGGCGTGCATCGTCGACGGCCTCGATCGTCGGGGCTGCGCTGTTGCTGGTGACGACCCAGTTCTCGGGCGCGGTGACGGTGAAGGCGAAAGCCGCCTTGAGGTCTGGCTGGTCGAAGCACGCCCACACGCGTCGGGCGTCGTCGGGCTCGAAGGTCGTCCAGACATAGACCAACTTGTCGGACGGGTCGACGCATCGCTTAACGCCCGCGCCGTGCCGCGTGGAGCGCTGGACCGACGCGACGACGAGTGTGTTGTCGGCCTGCAGGCCGGCGATCGCGATCCGTCCGTCGGCCACGGCCTCGGCAGCGATCTCGACGCCGTTGAGCGTCGCGGACTCGACCTCGGCGAGGCAGTCGACGAACGTCGATGCTCCGGGGCTCGCACACGAGAAGGTGATCGTGGAGACGGCGCGGAACGCGTCTCCCTCGGCCAACTCGGTGACGTCGACGGCGATGTCGTAGCGGTCGACCGCAATGAGGTCGGCGCGCTCCTTCGCCTCCTCGCGGGTGAGGCTCAGTTCGTGTGCCACGCGGTCATCCTCCTTGATGCCTGCAGGTCGAACTCTGCGACGCTAACCAACGCGTCACCCAGGCACAACGAGGATTCAGGTCGCCGATGGTCACGTTTCGGCATCGCCGCCGGCCCGCCGGGATGCGACGGCCGACAGTCGCCCATATCCCTCGCACGAGCGATCTCCAGGTCGCCTCGGTGCTGGGAGAATCGGCGACGTGCCGCCGCTGCCCATCTGGTTTTCGAGGCTCCGCCCGGTCGTCGACCCTGCCATCGCCCTGGCCGTCTTCGGGCTCTCGGCGCAGCCCCTCCTCAGCCGAGGCGACTGCGGCTGCCAGGACATCCCCGCGTGGGGGTGGGTCCTGGTGGCGGCCGAGTGTGCTCCGCTGGCGGTGCGCCGCCGCTGGCCGTTCACGGTCGTCATGGTGGTCGGCCTGCTCTCAGCCGTGTACGGCCTGTCAAGCCTGCCTGATCCGCCGGTGTACTACGCCGGGCTGATCGCGCTCTACACGGTTGCGGCGCACAGCAGCGCGCGTCTGGCTTACACGGCGCTCGCCGTCTCGGCGGTGACCATCGTCGTGACTCTGGTGCTCGACGCGCCGAACGCGGACTACCAGGACACCACCGTCGTTGTCGCCACCTGGGCGACGGCGTTCCTGCTCGGTGAGAGCGCCCGACATCGCCGAGAGAGAACCGCGCAGCTCGAGGAGCGCGCTGCGCAGCTCGAGCGCACAAACGCCGCCGAGGCCGCGGCCGCCGTTGAGGCCGAGCGCAATCGGATCTCCCGCGAACTGCACGACGTCGTCGCCCATCACGTGTCGATGATGGTCGTGCAGGCCGAGGCCGGCCCGGTCGTCGTCGACGTGGAGCCCGAGAAGGCCCGCGCGGCATTCGACGCGATCAGCGATTCCGGCAAACAGGCGCTCGCGGAGATGCGCCACCTCCTCGGGGTGCTCAAGCAGCCGGAGACGGCTCCGCTCACACCGCAGCCCGGGATCGACCAGATCGCCGACCTGGTCGACGGTGCCAAGTCGGCAGGTCTGGCAATCTCATTGACGGTGAAGGGCGACCGGATCCCGCTGCCGCTCGCTGTCGACCTCTCGGCGTACCGCGTGGTCCAGGAGGCATTGACGAACTGCGTGCGGCACGCGCCGAATGCGTCGGTTCAGGTCGTGATCGAGTATGGCGACCTCGTCGTCATCGACGTGTCCGACGCCGGGGCAGACGGCGATCGCGTCGATTGGGGCGACGCTCCCGCCTCGACCGGACATGGGCTGAACGCGATGCGCGAGCGCGTGGCGACCGTCGGCGGCACTCTTCACGCCGGGCCGCGTCGACCCGCAGGATGGTCTGTGCGCGCAGTCCTCCCGACAAGGATGACGACGTGATGGCCGGCGAGAGCATCGCTACGCCCCAGGTGCGAGTTCTCATTGCCGACGACCAGGCCCTCGTGCGCGCCGGTTTCCGCCTGATCCTCGAGAGGCAGCCGGATCTCGTCGTCGTCGGCGAGGCCGGAGACGGCGAGGAGGCCACCGCGCGGGCAGCGTCAGCGCAGCCGGATGTCGTCCTCATGGACATCCGGATGCCGCGGTGCGACGGCATCGAGGCGACGAGACGGATCGTGGCCTCTCAGCCCAAGACGCGCATTGTTGTGCTGACGACGTTCAATCTCGACGAGTACGTCTACGACGCGCTCGAGGCCGGCGCGAGCGGGTTCCTTCTGAAGGACGTCGGCCGCGACGATCTCGTGCGAGCGGTCCGGGTGGTGGCTGCGGGTGACGCGCTCATCGCGCCAGCGATCACGCGTCGGCTGCTGTCCGACTTCGTCGAGAGGCGCCCCGATCCGGCCCGCATTGACGGCCGGGCGGCCGGGAGCAGCGCCGAGCCGCTCACTCCACGCGAGCGCGACACCATGCTGCTGCTCGCGCGCGGACAGTCGAACGCCGAGATCGCCGCCGAACTCGTCCTGTCGGAGCACACGGTCAAGACGCACGTCGGCAACATCTTCGCCAAGCTCGGTCTGCGCGATCGGATCCACGCAGTCATCTACGCGTACGAGAACGGTCTGATCACGCCGCACGAGCGAGGCTGAACGCGCGCCCTCCCCCGTGCGAGGGAGGCGAGAAATCGCGCTCGCGGGCGATCCGCCGCGCCGGTAGGCACTCATAGCGTCGAAGCATCTCGATCACCGCTGTCTGGAGGACCTGATGCTTCGCCACCTCACCGCGCTCGCGCTTCGGCGCCCACTGACTGTCGTCGCCGGGTGGGCGGCC
>DATIOH010000094.1:0-4194 GCA_035473375.1 Nocardioidaceae bacterium
GTCGACCGGCTCGGCGGTCGTCGCCGCGGCGGCGGATGGAATGGACGGAGGTGTGTCGGTTTCGCGTCGCACCGGTCGGTCACGGGAGGCCTTCGCCGTGGGGACCGCCTCGACGTCGACGATCGCCTCGACCCGCCAATCGACGCCGAGCTCGTCGATGAGGGCTTGCCGCAAGATCTCGTCGGCTCCGCTGCGGGTGAAGCTGTCGCGGGCGCCGGCGTTGACCATGCCGATCGTCAGCAGGTCGCCGTCGAGCGCCTTGACGTGCGCGTTCTGGCTGAGCAGCACCCAGGCGTATCTCCGGGTGCTCTTGACGCGGTCGAGCACACCCGGCCAGAGCTGTCGGACGTCGACGAGGGTCAGGCGGCCGGGCTGCGCGTCAGGGGCGGGCGCGGCTTGCGGCTGCTCGTCGGCGGTCGGCTCGGTCTGGGCCACGACCTCAGCGGTGTCGGGGTCGCGTCTCTGCTCGACGACCACGGCCGGCTCAGCGGCCGGCTCCGCCACGGGCTCGGCTACTGGCTCCGTGGCAGAGTCCGTCACCGAGTCCGTCACCGAGTCCGTCATGGTGTCCGCGGCTGACTCCGACGATGCGACCGGCGCCGGCGAAGCAGGCGCGGCCGGCTCGGCCTCTGCGCCGCTGACCGACATCCGCCGCTCGATGCGGTCGATGCGCGCGCCGAGACCTTCGGCACTGTCGTCGATGCCGGGCAGCAAGATGCGGGCGAGCATGATCTCGAGCAGCAGTCGCGGCGCGGTGGCGCCGCGCATCTCGGTCAGGCCCGTCGACACGATGTCGGCAGCCCGGGTGAGGTCGGCTCGGCCAAACCGCCCCGCCTGGCCGGTCAGCCGGTCAGCCTGGTCGTCGGCCAGCTCGATCAGCCCGCGGCTGCCGGCGTCGGGGACTGCCGACACGATGACCAGGTCGCGCAGCCGGTGCAGTAGGTCTTCGGCAAACCGGCGCGGGTCTTGCCCGGTGTCGACGACCTTCTCGATGACGCCGAACAGCGTCGCGCCGTCGTGGGCGGCGAGGGCGTCGACGGTCTCGTCGAGCACATTGCTCGGCGTGTAGCCGAGCAGCGACGTCGCGAGCGCGTAGGTGATGCCGTCGGACCCCGAGCCGCCCATCAGCTGGTCGAGCACCGAGAGGCTGTCGCGGACGGATCCGGCGCCGGCGCGCACGACCAGCGGCACCACCGTGGGCTCGATCGCAACCTGCTCGCGACCGCAGAGGTCGACCAGGTAGTCGCCGAGGATCTTCGGCGGAACCAGTCGGAACGGGTAGTGATGCGTGCGGGAGCGGATGGTGCCGATGACCTTGTCGGGCTCGGTGGTGGCGAAGATGAAGCGCAGGTGCGGCGGCGGCTCCTCGACCAGCTTGAGCAAGGCGTTGAAGCCCTGCGTCGTCACCATGTGGGCCTCGTCGATGATGTAGACCTTGTACCGCGACCGCACTGGCGCGAACATCGCTCGCTCGCGCAGGTCGCGGGCGTCGTCGACGCCGCCATGGCTGGCCGCATCGATCTCGATGACGTCGATCGAGCCCGGCCCGCCCCGGGCCAGCTCGACGCACGACTCGCAGAGTCCGCAGGGCGTCGACGTCGGACCCTTGTCGCAGTTGAGGGCGCGCGCCATGATCCGCGCGCAGGTGGTCTTGCCGCAGCCGCGCGGGCCGGAGAAAAGGTACGCGTGGTGCACCCGGTTGCCGTCGAGGGCGTGCGCGAGCGGACCCGACACGTGGTCTTGCCCGATCACCTCGGCGAACGTGTCCGGCCGATAGCGGCGGTAGAGGGCGAGCGGGGCATCCACGCAGACGACCCTACCGCCGGGCAGCGACACCGAAATCCGTGTACGTATCCACCTCTGATGCGCCCGGTTGCCGCCTGTGACGGGTGGGATCCGAGTGCCCGATCAGGCGCTCGCGGGCCGTGGCATGCTCGGACTAGCGTGGCTCGACAGGGCCAGCGGCCAGGTCGGAGACAGGGAGGCATCATGAGCGGCGAGATCGTCCACTTCGAGATCCCGGCAGACGACACCGAGCGCGCCTACGCCTTCTACCGCGACGCGTTCGGCTGGCAGATCCAGCCGATGCCCGAGCTCGACTACGCGTTCGTCACCACCACCCCGGTCGACGACAACGGCCGGCCGTCGGAGCCCGGCATGATCAACGGCGGCATGTTCCAGCGCAACAAGGACCTCCCGAGTCCGGTCGTCACGGTCAACGTCGACGACATCGACGCCGCCCTCGCACGAGTCGCCGAGCTCGGCGGCAGCCCGGTCGGCGAGAAGGCGGCCGTCGCCGACATGGGCTGGGCGGCGTATTTCATCGACCCCGAGGGAAACGTGATGGGGCTCTGGCAGACGGCCAGGTGACGGCGTCTCGGGCGCGAAAGACCCCTCGCGCACCCAGCAGAGCTCACTTACCCTTGCTGCCTTCCGGCCCTGGGGGAGTTCGGCGAGATACCGCCGCGCGAGGGGCTGACGCAGAGCATACGTGACCGTCTCGGGCCGTTGCGACCTGCGAGGTCGGGGCCCGAGTCGCCCACCTGCGAGGCCGTGGCCGCCGGCCTGCACCGATTTCGGAACGCGCCCGGTCAAGCGATAGCCTCTGCGGCGGAGGATTCGCATAGTGGCCTAGTGCGCACGCTTGGAAAGCGTGTTGGGTTAACGCCCTCAGGGGTTCGAATCCCCTATCCTCCGCTGAGCGTGACCTTGCGAGGCCTATTTCAAACCTCCGGGTGACGCGCACCTCCGACGCCTCGCTTAGGCTGCGGCGGGTGGCGTGAGCGAGTGCTCAGCCACCAGCAGCTCTCGGGCCCGCGGCGTCGCGATGCCTTAGAGAGCAAATCTCCGCCGACGCCTTCCCAGAGTACGACTGCGATCGATGCCACCCTCTGACGAAACCTCGGTCAGCGGCTCAGATGGGCTCCCCGCGGTGCCTAGCGGAACTCGGCCACTACAAGCTGCGGGCCTTTGCCCCCGCCGTCTGCGGTCCAGGTGACAAAGCGGCCGGCACCCGTGACACCACCACTACCCGCGGCGCCGGTACCCAGGCATACGGTTCGGTGTGACTGAACCAGATAGGCGACAGCCGCATAGCCGTGCGTCCCCGGCTGTGTAAAGGCAACATATGCGGATGCAGCGTCCGGGTATCCGGGCTGATGCCGTGTCGTGTACAGCGTCTGCACAACGCCCGCATCAACCGACGCTTCGACCCTGAAACGGTGCGCGCCGAGGTCGGCTACCCATGCCGCTGTTTCGTCGTCCGCAACCAGCTGCATCAGTGCCGCAGGTTTACGGATTGCACGAACTGTGGACGACGCTCCTGCACTCGCCGCGGCGATTCGTCGGACTTGCCACGCGTGTGGTGTCTCACGCATGAAGTACAGCGCTGAGGTCGTGGACGCAGGCTGGCTCGCATTGGCAGCGAAGCGCTCGAACGACCCGCGACCATCGACAGGTGCCCGGTACATGACCTTTCGGTACGTCCCACCACCGGCGGGAACCAGGCCCGCGACGTACGCGAATCGCTCGTACACCGCCGGGTAGACGCTGATTCCGTGGACGATGCCGAGACGTCGCTCAACGCCGCTGCGGCGGTTGATCGAATAGACGCTGATGGCGCCGGCGGATAGCGTCGTGTTGGCACTCTCGGACCAGACGATCCAGTTCGATGACGCGTCGACACCGACGATTTGCGTCGGGCGGCCGGGTCGGGCCGTCGAGCTGAGCGACTCGATGCGCCCTGTGGCTGGATTCAATTCAGCCAGACGGGATTGGTGCAATTTGATGACGCCGTCGGTGATCTCGGGCGGGCGCGAGATGTCCACGAGCAAGTCGCCCTGGGAGGTCACAGTCTCGAGACCCCACTGTCTGTCGCCGGACGCCTGGTGATCGAGTTGAGCGATGACGCGAAGTTCGACATCACTGATCGGCTTCACAGCCTCGTGCCCGTCGAGACCGCATGAGGAGGCAGGTTTGGCGGTTGCCTGCACCGTTGTTCGGGGTGGCGTCGTGGGTTCATCCGACGACCCTGTGCAGGAGACGATCATCCCGATGAGGAGAACTGACGAAGCCTGCCTGAATGTCACGCCAGCATGCCGTTGCTCTCGGAGTCGTGGAGGTATGTCGGAACGAAGTTCGAGTTCAGGCGATTGAACGAGGGGTCGACACCTAGCTCACTCCACCAGTCGTCGG
>DATIOH010000095.1:0-4981 GCA_035473375.1 Nocardioidaceae bacterium
CTCGGGACGATCTACCTCTGGACGATCTACCTCTGGACGCTCCGAGCGCGGTGGATCGGGCCGATCGGCTGCATCGAGCGACAGCCGTGGCCGTCGGGAGCCCGTAGAGCGGACGGTTTCTCAGGCGGAGTACGACGGACCTCCGATTCCCGACGACATCACCGGGCGAGAGCTGCACCGCAGCAGCGCGAGTCAGCTGAAGTCTCTGCCAGAGAAGTTGGCGACCCGAGTGGCTCGCCACCTGGTCGCAGCGGCCCGGCTGCTCGAGACCGATCCCGAGACCGCGTACGCGCACACCGTGGCCGCGCGGGCGCGGGCGGCTCGGGTCGCGCTGGTCCGCGAGGCGTCCGGAGAGGCGGCTTACGCGGCCGGCCGATTCAAGGACGCGCTGGCGGAGTTCAAGGCCGGGCGTCGGCTGAGCGGGGATGCGATCTATCTGCCGATGATGGCCGACTGCGAGCGCGCGCTCGGTCGTCCCGACCGCGCCATTGCGCTCGCGCGCGACCCTGCCGTCGAGCAGCTCGATGAGGAAGGTCGAGTCGAGATGCTTATTGTCGCGAGCGGCGCTCGTCGTGATCTGGGCGAAACGGCCGCGGCCATCCGGACGCTCGACGTCCCCGAGCTTCGGAGCAACTCCCGGGCGTCGTGGGCACCGCGCATTCGCTATGCCTATGCGGAGGCGATGCTGGCCGATGGTCAGGACTCTCAGGCGCGCGAGTGGTTCGAACGTGCGGCGGGCGTCGACCCAGAGCAGATCACCGACGCCGAGGAACGCCTCGCCGAGCTCGACGGGCCGTCTTAGGGTCCGAGCACAGTCCCGCGTCCGCCGTGTTCCACAGGTCGACGTCGCGGCGGCGGGCATCCACATGGACGGCGCAAGCACCTCTCGCCAGCCCTGAAACCTGCCACCTTCTTCCGTGAGAGGAGGAAGCGATGGCAGTACGCAACGAGGTCCACCTGATCGGGAGGGTCGCCGCCGCTCCGGATGAGCGCGAGTTGCCGAGCGGCGACACGGTGGTGACCGTCCGCCTGATCATCGATCGCGAGGGATCAGCGGCGACTCGCTCCGGTCAGCGGGTCGACACCATCGACTGCGTCGCGTGGACTGCGCGAGTGCAGCGGACCGTTCGGCGTTGGGAGCCCGGCGACGAGGTCGAGGTCAGCGGTGCAATTCGGCGACGTTTCTATCGAGTCGCCGAGGGGCCGCGAAGTCGGTTCGAGGTCGAGATCGCCACGGCTCGGCGGCCGCGATGACTTCAGGACGGGCCCTAGAGCTCGTCGGCGAAGACCCGCATGACAAGTCCGGTGCGTGGCTTCGGTCCGAACGACGTCGACTTGCGCGGCATCACCTTCCCCGCCCGGGCGACATCCATGACCTCAGCGACCGAGGCCGGATGCATGATGATCGCGATCCCGCCGCTGTGGCGGGCGCTGCGCCGTGCCTGGTCGACCGAGTGGTGGTAGCCGATCTGGTCTTCGCCGACGGACCACACAGGCAAGATCTGGGAATGCAGCAGCTCCGCGTCGCTGACGGACGGGTCGCGAGGCCCCACGTGCGCGAGCAACACGTACTGGCGGCCGTCGGTGAGGGCGAAATCGCCCCGTCCGGGGCTCGGTGGCTCACCGGCGACAACGTCGGCGGTCGCACTCATCGAGAAACCTGCGGGAGCTGTCAGAGAATCGAGGCGCAAGTCGCTGACACTGCGATGGATCGGGCCGAGTTGGACCGGACAGGTCGACTGGTCGATGAGCAAGGCCAGACCGCGGTCCCATGGGCCCGGGCCGTCGGCTTGGTGCGCCGCCTGCAGCCGAAGGTACGTGGCGTAGCGGTGGTGTCCGTCGGCGATGAGGGCCTGGCGGTTCGAGAGTCGTCGGTCGACCTCTG
This sequence comes from Nocardioidaceae bacterium, assembly GCA_035473375.1. Lineage (GTDB taxonomy): Bacteria > Actinomycetota > Actinomycetes > Propionibacteriales > Nocardioidaceae > DATIOH01. The sequence continues at coordinate 1,886 of DATIOH010000095.1, forward strand.
CGGTCGTCTCGGGATCGTCGATCCGCCACAATCGGTGCGCTGCCCCGTCGGGCGACCGGATGTCGATGAGCGGCGCGCTGGCGCGGGCTGCGTTCACAATGCTCGCGACTGCGCCGCCGCCGTCGTAGACCAGCATGATCGGCTCGAGGTTCGCTTGCGCCGCGGTCATCATGGCCAGTCGATCGGCGATGATCGGCTCCATCACGTCCTCGTGCGGGAGCACCGCATGGTCGTCAGGCGGCGTCAGCTCGAGCGCACCGACAATGCCGCAGACCGTCTCGCCCGGGTGGCCGTACTCATAGACGTACAGCGCCGGCCGCGGGTCGGCGACCAGCAACCCCTCAGAGCGCCACCGCGCCAGTAGCAGGGCCGCGCGTGCGTACGGGTCGACGTCCGAGAGCGGGTCAGACACCATCCGGGGCAGAATGAGCCGCACGACGTTGCGCGGGCTCTCGTCGAGAAGGTGGTCGATCATCTGCCGGTCCATCACGTCGTACGGAGGCGACGAGACGTCCGCAAGATCGGGCACGAGATCGGTGTTGTACCGGACGCCGCGGAACGGCCGAAGCCGCAGCATCGAGTTCACACGGGACTGCTCGGGCACGCTGCATTCTAGGAGGGCGATTGAATCAGCACGCGCACCGGCTCAAGGCCAGTGATGGGTTGCTGACCAGCGCGTACGACTGCGCGATGCTCGACCTCGACGGGGTGGTCTACGTCGGGGCCGACGCGGTCGAGGGTGTGCCCGAGCGATTGGCGGAGGCTCGGCGACGCGGGATGACCTTGGCATTCGTCACGAACAACGCAGCACGCACGCCGAGTGAGGTCGCGCGCCAGTTGCGCGCGCTTGGTGTCGAGGCCGCGGACTCCGACGTGGTCACGTCGGCGCAGGCTGCTGCCGCAGTCGTCGCGAGGCGCTTTCCGGCCGGAGCGCGCGTCCTCGTGGTCGGCGGAGACGGGCTCGTTGCCGCGCTCGAGGAGCGGGGGCTGAGTCCGGTCTCGTCCGCCGACGACGATCCTGCTGCCGTCGTTCAGGGCTTCCACCCGACTGTCAGCTGGCCGATGCTCGCTGAGGCGTCCTATGCGATCGCGCGAGGTATCCCCTGGATCGCGTCCAATCTCGATCCGACCGTGCCGACGCCGCGTGGGCTCGCGCCGGGAAACGGTTCCCTCGTCGAGGCGGTCGGCCATGCAGTCGGCCGAGGCCCGGACGAGGTGGCCGGAAAGCCATATCGTCCGCTGTTTGACGAGACGGTTGAGCGTACGGGCGCACAGCGACCGCTGGTGATCGGCGACCGCCTCGACACCGATATCGAGGGCGCGGTCAACTGCGGAGCCGACTCGCTGCTGGTGACGACTGGTGTGACGTCGATCGCCGACGTCTGTCGAGCCCGCGACGGGCAACGACCCGACTACGTCGCGACCACCATGGCCGGGCTGCTCGCCGAACACGCGGCTCCGCAGCGCGACGGCGAGGCGCGGTGGTCGCTCGGAGGCTGGCGGGTCGCTGTCGACGACGTGGGTGCGGTGCAGGTCGAGGCCGACGGCTCCCATGGCGACGATGGGTTGCGAGCCGGTGTCGCGGCGTGCTGGGAGTGGCTCGAGGGCTCCGGCGACGAGGGCGACAACGCGATCGACACGCGCCGGCTCGAGGCGGCCATGGCGGATCGACGCTAGGGCGGCGGACATAATGGCAGCCGACGCGAAGGAGCGACTGTGAACGACCACCAGGCCGACGACGACTTCTCGACAGGCGACGCCGAGGTCGACGCAGCTCTCGAACGGCTCGCCGAGCTCGACGCCAAGCCAGTCGACGAGCATGCGCCCGTCTACAACGACGTCCACCGGCGGCTCGGGGCAGTCCTCGACGGGCCCTCGGACGGTCCGCCTTCCGGTCCGTAACAGGTGCCTCGACGCCTTCGCCTCGACGCTGAGCTCGTCCGGCGCGGGCTGGCTCGAAGCCGCGAACACGCGGCCGAGCTGATCAGGTCCGGCAGGGTCAGCGTCGGCGGTATTCAGGCGGCCAAGGCAGCGACGTCCGTGGGCACCGACGCTGCCGTGGTCGTCGCGGAAGACCGTGCCGATCCCGACTACGCGTCTCGCGGCGGCCACAAGCTCGCAGGTGCCCTCGACGCGTTCGCCAGGGCGGGACTGTCGGTCGACGGACGGTCGGCGATCGACGCGGGAGCGTCCACGGGCGGATTCACCGACGTGCTTCTGCGTCGCGGAGCGGCGCGGGTCGTCGCGGTCGACGTCGGCTACGGCCAACTCGCGTGGGCCCTTCGCCAAGACGAGCGGGTGACGGTGCTCGACCGCACCAATGTCCGCGATCTGACTCCGGACGCCGTCGGCGGCGCTGCCGACATCGCGGTCGCTGACCTGTCGTTCATCTCGCTGACCACGGTCTTGCCCGCGCTTGCCGGAGTGGTCGACCCTGCCGGCGATCTCGTCCTCATGGTCAAGCCACAGTTCGAGGTCGGCCGTGAGCGGCTCGGCAAGGGCGGCGTCGTCCGCGATCCAGAGCTGCGAGTCGAGGCGGTCCTGACCGTCGCTGCACGGGCCTGGAGTCTCGGGCTCGGTGTGAGCAGTGTGTGCGCAAGTTCCCTTCCGGGTCCCGCCGGCAATACGGAGTACTTCGTCTGGCTGCGCCGAGGCGCTGCAGAGGTCGATCCACAGGTGGTCCGCCGCGTGGTTCTCGACGGTCCGCAATGAGAGGGTGGACGCCGTGACCGATGAGACGCCTGGCGATGACCGTCGTGTGCTGCTTGTCGTGCACACCGGTCGCACGGAGGCGATCGGGGTCGCCTGCGCGGTCGCGAACCGGCTGGCAGCCGCCGGCGTTCGGGTGAGAGTCCTCGACACAGATGCGCCGTCGCTCGACATCGCCGCCGCGGAGGTCGTTCCGGCCGACGGTCAGGCCGCGAGCGGCTGCGAGATGGCCCTCGTCATCGGTGGCGACGGCACGATCCTGCGCGGCGCCGAGCTGAGCCGGCTTGCAGACACTCCGCTGCTCGGCATCAACCTCGGCCACGTCGGATTCATGGCCGAGGCGGAGTGGGACGACGTCGACAGCACGGTCGTGGCGATCGTCGACCG
>DATIOH010000096.1:0-8174 GCA_035473375.1 Nocardioidaceae bacterium
GGGCTCGGCGCGGCCCTCAACACCGGCAACGTGTCGCGCGGCGACTCGGTCGCCGTCATCGGCTGCGGCGGCGTCGGCGCAGCTGCGATCGCGGGCGCGCGCCTGGCCGGAGCCGCGACGATCATCGGTATCGACATCGACGATCGCAAGCTCGAGGGCGCGAAGGGCCTGGGCGCGACACACACGGTGAACGGCAGGGACGCCGACGTCGTCCAGCAGATCCAAGACCTCACCGACGGCTTCGGCGCCGACGTCGTGATCGACGCGGTCGGCCGGCCCGAGACCTGGAAGCAGGCGTTCTACGGCCGCGATCTCGCCGGAACGGTCGTCCTCGTCGGTGTCCCGACACCCGACATGACGCTCGAGCTCCCCTTGATCGACGTCTTCGGCCGCGGCGGGTCGCTCAAGTCGTCGTGGTACGGCGACTGCCTCCCGACGCGTGACTTCCCGATGCTCATCGACCTCTATCTGCAGGGTCGGCTGCCGCTCGACACCTTCGTCAGCGAGACGATCGGCATCGGCGACGTCGAGGCCGCGTTCGACAAGATGCACCAGGGTGACGTGCTGCGGTCCGTGGTCGTGTTGTGACGGCGGCAGTTCGCGTCGACCACGGCGTCATCAGCGGGACGTTCTCTCTCGACGGAGAGACTTTCGACGTCGACAACAACGTGTGGGTCGTCGGCGACGACTCCGAGTGCATCGTGATCGACGCGCCGCACTCGGTCGAGGGGATCCTCGACGTGGTCGGCGGCCGCAGGGTGCTCGCCATCGTGTGCACGCATGCCCACGACGACCACGTGCGGGTGGCTCCGGCGCTGGCCGACGCCGTCGACGCGCCGATCCTGCTGCACCCTGGCGACGCGCCCGTCTGGCAGCTGACCCACCCCGACGTCGAGCCGGACGGAGCGCTCAAGGACGGTCAGCGACTCGTCGTCGGCGACACTGCCCTGATCGTGCTGCACACGCCGGGCCATGCGCCCGGAGCGGTCTGCCTGTACGCCCCCGACCTCGGCGTTGTCTTCACCGGCGACACACTGTTCCAGGGTGGTCCAGGTGCTACCGGTCGCAGCTTCTCCGACTACGACACGATCGTCGCGAGCATCCGCGACAGGCTGATGGCGCTGCCGCCCGAGACCGTCGTCCACACTGGCCACGGCGACTCCACCACGATTGCCGCCGAGCGCCTGTAGGCGATGGGGCCGCTCCAGGGCACGCGCGTCGTCGAGCTGGCAGGCATCGGCCCGTTGCCGCACGCCGCGATGCTGCTCGCGGAGCTCGGCGCCGACGTCATCCGCATCGACCGACCCGGCTGGCAGCCGCTGGGGATCCCGGCTCGGCACGACCTCAGCCTTCGCGGACGTCCGAGTCTCGGCGTCGACCTCAAAGATCCCCGGGGAGTCGATCTGGTCCGTCGGCTTGCAGGTGGCGCCGACGTCTTCCTCGAGGGATTCCGTCCGGGGGTGGCCGAGCGGCTCGGCCTCGGGCCAGACGACCTCCGCGGAGCCCACCGGGAGCTGATCTACGGTCGGATGACCGGCTGGGGCCAGTCGGGCCCGCTGGCCGAGCACGCCGGACACGACATCGACTTCATCGCCGTCACGGGCATGCTGCATGCGATCGGCTCGACCGCGGAGCCGGCCGTGCCACTGAACCTCGTCGGAGACCTGGGCGGCGGAGCGATGTACCTGGTTGTCGGCGTGCTCGCGGCGCTGCTCGAGCGTGTTCGCTCAGGCGAGGGCCAGGTGATCGACGCGGCGATCGTCGACGGGACCACGCACCTCGGCACCGCGGTCTTCGGTCTGCTCGCCGCCGGACTCTGGGAGGACCGACGCGCAACGAACCTCATTGACGGCGGCACGCCGTACTACGCGGTGTATGAGACGCGCGACGGCCGGCACCTCGCGGTCGGACCCCTGGAGGACCGCTTCTACGACGACTTCGCCGCCCGGATCGAGCTTGCAGCAGACGCGCCCGACCGGAGTGATCGATCACGGTGGCCGCACCTGAGGCAGGCGATCGGCGACCGCATCCGCACCCGCGACCTGGCCGACTGGATCGAGGCATTCGACGGCTCCGACTCGTGTGTTGCACCAGTGCTCGCGCTCTCGGAGGCAGTCGCCCATCCGCACCTGGCGGCGCGAGGGACACTGGTCGACGTCGACGGGGTGGTGCAGCCAGCGCCTGCCCCGCGGTTCTCGCGGACGCCGGGCACGCTGGCTCCGGCGTCGGCCGAGGTGTCCGCCGACCCTGCCCACGTGTTGACCCAGTGGGGGATCGACGACGCGGCCACGCTGGTCGAGGCGGGCGTGGTCGCAGCGCCGCCAGCAGAGGAGCGATGACACCGATGACACACCGACGACACCGACGACGGCGCCAACCATGAGACGGACGATCTTCGAGCCGGAGCACGACGCGTTCCGCGAGACCTGCCGAGCGTTCTGCGAGAGCGAGATCGCGCCCCACCACGATGAGTGGGAGGCCGCGGGCATCGTTCCGCGCGACCTGTGGGTGAGGGCCGGGTCGCTCGGTCTGCTGGGATTCGACCTTCAGGAGGCGCACGGCGGGGCGGGCGTCGACGACTACCGCTTCAACGTCGTGCTCGACGAAGAGCTGGCCCGAGCCGGCGCGAGCGGCGTCGGCATCCCGGTGCACAACGACATCGTGGGTCCGTATCTACGCACCCTGGCGACGCACGAGCAGCAGGAGCGCTGGCTGCCCGGGTTCTGCGCCGGCACCGCGATCGCGGCGATCGCCATGACCGAGCCCGGGGCGGGCTCCGACTTGCAGAGCATGCAGACGACAGCCGTGCGCGACGGCGCTGCGTATGTGGTCAGCGGCCAGAAGACGTTCATCAGCAACGGCATCAACGCCGACCTCGTGATCGTCGCCGCGAAGACCGATCCGGACGCTGGACATCGGGGCATCTCGCTGTTCGTTGTCGAGCGCGGCATGCCGGGATTCGAGCGCGGCCGCAACCTCGACAAGATCGGGCTGAAGGCGCAAGACACGGCCGAGCTCTTCTTCGACCGGGTGCGGGTGCCCGCCGAGAACCTGCTCGGCGACGAGGGCAGGGGGTTCGCCGCCCTGATGGACAACCTGCCGCGCGAACGCCTCAGCATTGCCGTCGGCTCTGTCGCCGCATGCGAGCGCATCCTGAGCCTGACGCTCGAGTACGTCCGCGAGCGCCACGCGTTCGGCCGCCCGGTGGGGCGATTCCAGGCGAACGCCTTCACCCTCGCGGAGTTGTCGACCGAGGTCGACGTCTCCCGTGCCTACGTCGACCGGTGCATCGCGCAGCACACCGCCGGCACGCTGGGCGGAGTCGACGCAGCCAAGGCGAAGTGGTGGGCGACCGAGCTGCACAAACGACTGGTCGACTCATGCCTGCAGTTGTTCGGGGGCTACGGCTACATGACGGAGTACCCGATCGCGAAGGCGTTCGTCGACGCGCGTGTACGCACGATCTACGGCGGCACGACCGAGGTGATGAAGGAGATCGTCGCCCGGTCACTCGACCTCTGAGGCCGGAGGGCTCAGCTCAGCCGAGGCAGACGTCGACGAGAAGTTTCTGCGCCTTGGCCCGAAGCGGGGTCGGCGGTACCAGGATCAGCCGTTGCGTCGGCACGGCGTCGGTGCGCGCGTAGGCGCTGAGCAGGAACGTCTGCTGGCTTGCGGAGAGCTCGTGCGGACCGCAGCGGAAACTCCCGATCAGGATGGGAATGCTGGCAGACCGCTGGCCGGGCTTGAGGGTGAAAGGGAACTCGCCCGGCGTTCTGGGCAACAGCCGCAGGAGCACGCTGCCGCTCAGCTCGCGGATCTCGAAAGCCTCGCTGGCGTCGCCCGCCGGTCTGCGGACGATCAGGCTGGCCTCGAGGTACTCGGCGCCGCCCGCAGACGTCCGGGTCGCGTCCGGGGCGAACGCGACCCGCGCCACCGTGCCGAGCGCGCGGACCGCGCAGTCGTGGCGGTAGATGCCGGCGAGCCAGCGGAGGCCGTGGTTGTCGAGGGGGAGGGTGAGGGTCGACCCGTCGTCGAGGGTGACGTCGTATGACACCGACGTCAGGGTGTCGGCCTTGCAGAGCGGTCGACCGTACGGCGTGCGGAGGTCGATGATCTGGCCGGGCGCGTAGGTGGTGTCCTTCGGGCTCGGTTCGACCGGTGCGAAGTCGGGCGAGCTGACTGCGACGCTGGCGACGGTGACCGGCTGATCGCCGGTGTTGGTGAGCTCGGCATTGATCATCGGCGTGCCGAGATCGGTGCGCGACTGCGTCATCGTCGCGTCGAAGCTCACCTGGGCGTCGGTGGCGGTCGTCGAGCTGGTCGACTTCGGGCCGCTGTCGGCGCTGTCGGAGCCACCCGTGCACGAAGTCAGGACGACCGCAATGGCTGCGGCCGTCCCGACGAGGCGGAGGGTCGTGCGGCGGTGCGTGCGATCAGCTCCCGGTCGTGGTGCTCGTGGCGCTGATGTCGATACCGCACTCGGACTTGACGTTCGCCTGGATGTTGTCGGATGCGGTTTTGAAGTCGGAGTCCGCGGCGAAGTCGTTGAGCTTCTGGGCAAGTGCCTGCAGCTTGGCGATGTCGACGCCGTCGGGCAGGTTGCTCGGGTCGGCTTGGATCGCCTTCAGGTCGTCGAAGGTGAGGCCGGCGTCGGCGAGGATGCCCTTGAGCTGGTCGACGGCCGCGTTGAGCGTCGTCCAGTCGCCCTTGATGTCGGATGGGGCGGACGCCTCGATGCCGTCGAGCGAGTCCTGGAAGTCGCTAAACCCGGCGTCGTCAAGCGCCGTGAAGTCGAGGCTGTTGACGGTGTCCTTCAGGCTCTTGACCTGGTCGCAGTAGCTGCCACCGCTACCGGAGTTGGAGTCGCCGCCGCCGCACGCGGTCAGCGAGCCCGCCAGCAGCGCAATGGACGCGAGGGCGAGAGTCTTCTTCATGGTCGATCCCATCTGCGGAAGAGGCAGACCGCCTCGGGTGCAGTGACGACCCTCTCACATCCGTCCGACCGGTTGACGCGACTTTACGCCGGCGTCGAAAGTATACTGATCAGTAACTTAGGATATCCGAGCGCTCGCGCACGATGTCGAGCCGCGGGGACGAGGAGACCTTTCGATGACAGCGACCGGCGGGCCGGTTGACGCCCTCGTCTTCGACGCCATCCGGACGCCCCGAGGCCGCGGCAAGGCCTCCGGCTCGCTGCACGAGGTCAAGCCGGTCAGCCTGGTCGTCGGGCTGCTCGACGAGCTGCGCAGGCGGCTGTCCACGCTCGACCCGGTGCGCGTCGACGACATCGTGCTCGGCTGCGTCACGCCGATCGGCGACCAGGGCTCCGACATCGCGAAGGTGGCGGCGATCGCAGCCGGCATGCCCGACACCACGGGCGGAGTGCAGCTGAGCCGCTTCTGCGCCAGCGGCCTCGAGGCCGTCAACCAAGCGGCGCAGCGCATTCGCTCGGGTTGGGAGGACGTCATCTTCGCCGGCGGAGTCGAGTCGATGAGCCGCGTGCCGATGTTCTCCGACGGCGGTGCCTGGGCGATGGACCCCGAGACCGCCTTCGCGACCGACTTCGTGCCACAAGGGATCGGGGCCGACCTGATCGCGACGATCGGCGGCTGGAGTCGTGCCGACGTCGACGCGTATGCCGCGGAGTCGCAGGCTCGCGCTGCGAAAGCGACGGCCAACGGCTACTTCGCCCGATCGCTGGTGCCCGTGCTCGACCGCAACGGGCTCGTCATCCTCGACCACGACGAGTTCATCCGGCCCGACACCACAGTGGAGACGCTGGCCCCGTTGTCACCGAGCTTTGCCGGCATCGGCGAGGCGGGCGGGTTCGACGCCGTCGCCCTCGAGAAGTACCACTGGGTCGACCGCATCGACCACGTGCACCACGCGGGCAACTCCTCCGGAATCGTCGACGGCGCCGCGCTTGTCGCCGTCGGGACGCAGCAGATCGCCGACGAGTACGGCTTGACGCCGCGCGCTCGGATCGTCGCAACGGCCGTCAGCGGATCCGACCCTCTGATCATGCTCACCGGGCCCGCACCGGCCGCCCGCAAGGCACTTGCTCGAGCCGGACTGACGATCGACGACATCGATCTGTTCGAGATGAACGAGGCCTTCGCGGCGGTCGTCCTCCGGTTCATGCGCGACCTCGATCTCTCGCCCGACAAGGTCAACGTCAACGGTGGCGCGATCGCGATGGGCCATCCGCTCGGAGCCACCGGGGCGATGCTGCTCGGCACCGTGATCGACGAGCTTGAGCGGCGCGACCTGCAGTTCGGCCTCGTCACGTTGTGCGTTGGCGGCGGCATGGGCGTCGCGACGATCGTCGAGCGCCTGTAGGCCGCCAACCCGCCAGCCCGCGAGTCGAACCTGCACCCGCATCCGAAGAGAGACAGGCCATGAGCGAGAGCACCATCCGCTACGACGTCGGCGCCGACGGCATCGCTCTGCTGACGCTCGACGATCCGAGCGCGCGCGCCAACACCATGAACGACGCCTTCCGGCGCTCGCTGCATGATGTCGTCGACCGGCTCGACGCCGACCGCGACTCCGTCCGCGGGGTGATTGTCACGTCGGCCAAGTCGTCGTTCTTCGCCGGCGGCAACCTCAAGCGGCTGATGGCGGTCACGCCGGCGGACGCCCCGGCGCTGTTCGCGGAAGTCGAGGCGCTCAAGGCCGACCTGCGGCGCATCGAGACGCTTCGCAAGCCTGTCGTCGCAGCGATCAACGGCAGCGCGCTCGGCGGCGGCCTCGAGATCGCGCTGGCCTGTCACCACCGAGTCGTGGCCGACGACGCACGGATCGAAATCGGCTTTCCCGAGGTGACGCTCGGACTGCTTCCGGGAGTGGGCGGGGTCACGCGCACGGTGCGGATGCTGGGGCTCCAGAAGGCCCTGGTCGACGTCCTCCTCGAGGGACGACGGTTCCGGCCGGCCGCGGCCCTTGATGCCGGGATCGTCGATCAGGTCGTCGCGCCCGAGTCGCTCCTCGCCGCGGCGGCCGAGGCGGTCGATCGACTGTCATCCGAGTCCGATCTCGTCCGCCAGCCGTGGGACCGCGACGACTACCGGATGCCCGGCGGCACCGCGGCGAGCCCCAAGCTCGCGAGCCAGCTCCCAGCCTTCCCGGCGACGCTGCGCCGCCAACTCAAAGGGGCGCCGTATCCCGCGCCGCGGGCCATCCTGTCGGCCGCGGTCGAGGGCGCGGCGGTCGACTTCGAGACGGCCACCCGCATCGAGTCGCGCTACCTCGTCGACCTGGCGACCGGCCCGATCGCGAAGAACATGATGCAGGCGTTCTTCTTCGACCTGCAGGCCGTCAACGCCGGCGCGTCTCGTCCGCCGGGCGTGCCTGCATTCGCTCCGCGCAAGATCGGCGTCGTCGGGGCCGGGATGATGGGGGCCGGCATCGCCGCCGTCGCTGCGCGGGCTGGCACCGAGGTGGTGGTCAAGGACGTCAGCGTCGGCGATGCCGAACGGGCCCGTGCTCGTGCCGCGTCGGTTCTCGACCCGCAGGTCGCGAAGGGCCGCATCTCCGCCGGCGAGCGCGATGCCGTCGTCGCCCGGATCCACGCCACGGACAAGACGGCAGACCTCGCCGACTGCGACGTCGTCATCGAGGCCGTGTTCGAGAGCGTGCGGCTCAAGCACGAGGTCTTCAGCGAGCTAGACGAGGTCGTCTCGCCCGACGCGCTGCTGTGCTCGAACACCTCGACCCTGCCGATCACCGTGCTCGCCGAGGCCGTGTCTCGACCGGCCGACTTCATCGGGCTGCACTTCTTCTCGCCGGTCGAGAAGATGCCGCTGGTCGAGATCATCGTCGGACGGCAGACCTCCGACGCGGCGATCGCCCGCGCCTACGACGTCGTGCGCCTGCTGAACAAGACGCCGATCGTTGTGAACGACTCGCGTGGCTTCTTCACGTCGAGGGTGTTCGCGACCCTCGTGCTCGAGGGGGCCGCAATGGTCGGTGAGGGAATCAGCCCGGTCACGGTCGAGCGGCTGGCGACGCAGGCCGGGTTTCCCGCCCCACCGCTGGCCATGCTCGACGAGGTCTCGCTGACGCTGAGCCAGTCGATCCGAGACGAGGCTCGCGCGGCCGCCGACGCGGCCGGAGTCGCGGCGCCGCCCGAGCATCCTGGAATGGCCGTGATCGACCGCCTCGTCGGCGAGTTC
>DATIOH010000097.1:0-4169 GCA_035473375.1 Nocardioidaceae bacterium
CGCCGGCAGCTGGTCAAAGACCTCGAGACCGGGCCGACGGACCCACCGCTGTCTGGTGATGTCGCAGCGTGGCTGGCCGACGTCGAGGACCATGTCGAGCGAGCGCTTCGCGAGCGCGACACGGCCACGGCGACACAGCTCGCCGCCGACGAGCCGCGCCTGCAGACGGCCCAGCTGCCCACGACCGACAAGGCCTACGACATCCGGCGCAACATCACGACCCGGGTCCTCACCTTGATGGGCACGGAGGGCCGAATCGTCCGTGGTCGGCCTCGCGGCTCGTGGACGTCACGCCATCACACCTGGCAGACCGCGCAGGCATGGTGGCCCGACGGCATCCCCGACATCGCCGCCGACGAGGCCCGTGCGACTCTCGCGCGCCGCTGGCTTGAGGCATTCGGACCGGCGACGGTCGCCGATCTCCAGTGGTGGACGGGCTGGACGCTCGGCCACACCCGCGCCGCCCTCGCCGAGCTGGCGACGAGCGAGGTCGACCTCGACGGGGTAGCCGGCATCGTCCTCGCCGACGATGTCGAGCCGGAGGCTCCGGTGCCGTCGGCTCCGGCACTCCTGCCGGCGCTCGACCCGACTCCGATGGGTTGGCAGCAGCGCGACTGGTACCTCGGGCCGCACAAGGAGCGGCTGTTCGACCGCAACGGCAATGTCGGTCCCACGGTGTGGTGGGGCGGGCGGATCGTCGGCGGCTGGGCGACTCGCCGTAGCGGTGAGATCGTCTGGCGCGGGCTCGAAGACGTCGGCGCCGATGCCACGGCGGCGATCGATGCGGCGGCCGCGACGCTCGAGTCGCGGCTGGGCGGCACAGCGGTCGTCCCGAGCTTTCGGACCCCGCTTGAGCGCGAGCTCAGCGGCTAGCGCAAGCTCTAGTTCCACGCCTCTTCGATCTCGGCGAGCAGCTCGCCCTCCGTCACGACATCGCCCTCGTTGACGGCAATCTCGGTGACGGTGCCTGCGACCTCGGCATGCACCGGGATCTCCATCTTCATCGACTCGAGGATGACGAGGGTGTCGTCGGCGGCGACCTTGTCGCCGGGCTTGGCGACCACGCGGAGGACGTTCGCGACGAGCTCGGCGTTGACCAGATGCCCCATCGAGGCTCCTTCGCTCGTATCTCATGCGCGGTTCGTGCCGGTTTCGCCGGTCTCCTGACTGCTCGGCAGCCTATCGCCCGGGTCGGAGCCGATCGGGGATCGCGCCGCGTAGCCTGGTGCCCGATCCCCAGCCGGATTTCCCCGCCTGATCCCCAGCCTGATTTCCCAGCCGGACGCCGAGAAGGAGCGCGGATGCTGCGTCGGACCCTGCTGATGCTGTCGCGGAGCGACCGCGTGAAGCACCTCGTCAGCTCGATGCCGGTGTCGAGCGGCATCGTGGCGCGGTACGTCGCCGGTGAGTCGGTCGACGACGCGGTCGCGGCGACGTCTGGTCTGCTCGACAGTGGCCGGCTCGTCACGCTCGACCATCTCGGCGAGGACACGCTCGACCAGCGGCAGGCGCAGGCCACGGTCGACGCCTACGTCCTGCTGCTCGAGCGCCTCGCCGACAAGGGTCTCGCGCACGGGGCCGAGGTGTCGGTCAAGCTGTCAGCGGTCGGGCAGGCCCTCGACGGCGGGCACAAGATCGCCCTCGCCAACGCCCGGGTGATCTGTGCGGCGGCGGCCAAGGCGAGCACGACCGTCACGCTCGACATGGAGGACCACACGACGACTGACTCGACTCTCGAGATCCTCGCCGAACTGCGCAGCGACTTCCCCGACACCGGCGCCGTCGTGCAGGCGTATCTGCGCCGCACGGAGGCCGACTGCCGAGACCTCGCGTACGACGGCTCGCGAGTGCGGCTGTGCAAAGGCGCATACAAAGAGCCGGAGTCGGTCGCCTTCCAAGACAAGCACGAGGTCAACCTCTCGTACGTGCGCTGCCTGAAGGCGTTGATGGCGGGGTCGGGCTACCCGATGGTCGCGTCGCACGACCCGCGCCTGATCGCGATCGCGGCCGAGCTCGTGAGGCGCAACGGTCGTGAACAGGGCACCTACGAGTATCAAATGCTGTTCGGCATCCGCCCTGACGAGCAGCGTCGGCTCGCGTCCGCGGGCGAGAAGATGCGCGTCTATGTGCCCTATGGCGACCAGTGGTACGGGTATTTGATGCGACGCCTGGCCGAGCGGCCTGGCAATCTGGCCTTCTTCGCACGTTCGCTACTCACCAAAGGCTGAGGTCCCGCTCAGCGACACCAAGGAGGCACGCGATGACCGTTGCGGTGCTCGGAGCAGGCGTTATGGGGGAGACAGTCGTCTCCGGACTGCTGCGCGCCGGGCGACCGCCGGCCGACCTGCTGATGACCGTCCGCCGCAGCGAGCGGGGCGCCGAGCTGCGCGAACGCTATGGCGTCGACGTCGTCAGCAACGTCGAGGCCGCGGCGAAGGCCGACACGCTCGTGCTCGTCGTCAAGCCGCAGGACATGCCAGACCTGCTTGACGAGATCGCGCCCGCTGTACGTTCCGGGCAGCTCGTCATGTCGCTGGCCGCCGGCATCACGACGGCGTCGATCGAGTCGCGGCTCCCGGAGGGGGTGGCCGTCGTCCGAGTGATGCCGAACACCCCGGCGCTCGTGGACGAGGGGATGTCTGCGATCAGCCGGGGTTCGCACTGCGATGAGGAGCACCTGATCGAGGCCGAGGAGCTGATGGGCGCAACCGGCCGTGTGGTCCGCGTGCCCGAGAAGCAGCAGGACGCCGTCACGGCGATCTCTGGCACCGGTCCTGCGTATCTCTTCTTCGTCGTCGAGGCGATGATCGAGGCCGGCGTTCACCTCGGGTTGCCGAGGTCGACGGCGACCGAGCTGGTGATCCAGACGATGGTCGGCTCCGCGAAGCTGCTGCGCGAGACGGGCGAGCACCCGACCGTGCTTCGCGAGCGGGTCACGTCGCCCGGAGGAACCACAGCAGCGGCGATCCGCGAGCTTGAGGACCACAAGGTGCGCGCCGCGTTCATGGTCGCGCTCGAGAGCGCGCGCAACCGATCACGCGCTCTCGCGAGTGGCGAGTCCGACTAAGTCATAACTCGGCCCGCCCGAGCGCATCGCACGCAGAACCGGGTGCCGATCGTGCCGGGGGACGCACCACAGTTCTCTCGCGGTGTCGTCCACTGTGCGCAGCATCGTTGATGCCTGCCTTGACCGGCCGAGGTTCCAGCCCTGCGCTGGGTACAGTCGCCGCGTGAGCGGCCCGGTGTTCGTCGAGTCCGCGGCCGACGTGGTCCGACGCCGCGGGCTGCGCCGGATGCGTGTTGTCGCGCTTGCCCTTCTCGTCGCCGCCGCCGTTGTCTTCGTCGCGACGCTGCACGGCGGCGGCGCATGGGCGTACGTCCATGCGACCTCAGAAGCGGCCATGGTCGGCGCGATCGCCGACTGGTTCGCGGTGACGGCGCTGTTCCGGCATCCGCGCGGCCTGCCGATCCCGCACACGGCGATCATCCCGACGCGCAAGGACTCGCTGGCGCGAAGCCTTCAGGACTTCGTCACCGACAACTTCCTGTCCGAAGACGTCGTTCGCTCGCGGGTGGCCGCGGCCAAGGTGAGCCGCCGGGCAGGGGAGTGGCTCTCGTCAGAGCACAACGGCGTCTGGGTGGTCGACGAGGCGTCTGTGCTCGTGCGGACCGCGCTCGGGAGTGTGAAGGACGATGAGGTTGCGGCTCTGATCGAGACCGAGCTGCTGCCACGGCTCGCTGAGGAGCCGTTGAGCCAGGTGGCGGGCAGGCTTCTCGCCGACGTCGTCGCCGAGGACGCACACCGCGGGCTGGTCGACCTCGCGCTCAGCGAGGCGCATCGGTGGCTGACGGGCAATCGCGCGGCCGTCACCGCGGCGCTGGAGACCCGGGCGCCCTGGTGGACGCCGAAGTGGCTCGACGACCGAGTGGTCGGCCGCCTGCACACCGAGGTCGTCGCGTGGGTAGCCGACATCCGCGACACCCCGACGCATCCGGCGCGCATCGCGATCGACGCGATGCTGCGCCAGCTTGCCGCTGACCTTGTGGGTGTTCACGATCGCGACCTTCCTGGGCGCGTTGCTCCTGTTCCTCGTCGAGCCGATGGTCTCGAAGATGCTCCTGCCGCTGCTCGGCGGTACGGCGGCGGTCTGGAACACCGCACTCGTCTT
>DATIOH010000098.1:0-3845 GCA_035473375.1 Nocardioidaceae bacterium
GGTCCAGGTGATGCGGTGGGCGTCGGGGACGGGTCCGCCGTGGTCGGGCTGGGTGTCGGGTTGGCGGGTGGCAGCGCTGGCAGTAGGAGTCGGCGTTGTCGGGTGTGGTGGGTCCGCCGGCGGCGTGCTCGAGTCGGTGGTCGAGGTCGCGGATCGGGGCGTCGCAGACGGGGTTGCGGCAGCGGCGGCCGGGAGCAGCCCGACGAGGGTGTCGGCGTCGCAGACCAGCATCCGCGCCGACGCGGTCGAGGCGCCGAGGGCGGTCGCGGCCTCCATCGCGACCGCCCGCTCGGTCTGCTCGCACTCGCCCGGGCGGAGCCCGTCGCGCTCCGCGGCGGCGTACTCCGCGAGCAGGCCGAGCTGGCGGGCCTGCAGGGCGCGGACCTGCCGCTCGCAGGCGGCGATCTCGTCGAGCAGGCGGCCGGTCGGGGTCATGGGAGGGACGCTACGAGCCCCCGCCGACACTTTCGGCCCGTATCGTCCCATTTCGTCTCATGATTCCGGAAGCTTGCGAGCTTTCTTCGCCACCCGACGCCTGCCGGCCCACCACAACCCGACCACTCACCCCGAATACCTGACCGCTCGCGCCGAATACCTGACCGCTCGCCGGAACAACGTGACCGCTCGCGCCGAATACCTGACCACTCGGCGCCTAGGGCAGCCAGCGCACCTCGTACAGCCGCTGATAGGGCTCCCGGCACTCGGCGGCGACATCGGCCGCGGCGCCCGAGAGGTCAACATCTCGCGCGCCATACGGCTCAAACCCCGTCGACTTCCAGACGGCGTCGTACCAATACTTCCCCCATACTCCGTCCGTGTCGCGCGGTCCGGCCGGCCAGGACAGCATCGTCTCCTCGAACGGCAGGCCGTGCTCGTCGCAGAGAGCGATGAGATACCGGCGCGGATCGCGGAGGAAGTCGGCCGAGTCGATGACGCGAGGCGGCGGCCCCGACGCCGCGATCGCGTCGTACATCGAGACCTGCTGACGAAGTCCGAGATCGTCGGGCGTCACGGTCGCCCGCGACTTGATGTACGACGCGACGACCTCGGCCGGCTGTCGGATGAGCAGGACGTTGTGAAGCGCCCCCAGCCAGCTCAAGTCGTCCATGTCGTCGGTCAGGTGATGTGCCATCTGCTTCTGATAGAAGACGCGGACGCCCGGCTCGACCGGCCCGATGAGCCGACCGACAACAGCACGCCAATCGGTGTCGCCGGCCGCGATCACCTCGTCGCGACCCGGATGGTCAACGCCGGTCAGTGCGAGGTAGTGCGCATAGAGCGGCTCGTCGGCGACCAGCGAGTCGGGGCGGTTCTCCCATGACCGCATGAGCGCGGTCGAGATATTGCGCGGACCCGACCACATCGCGAGCCGAACGACATCGTCGGCCGGGTCAGCCACGCCGTTGCCTCGCCGCACCGACATCGCGGGCGACCGCCTCGGCGTAGAGGTCCCGAAGCCGGTCGAGCGTCGGTCGGTCGCCGTTGCGAATGTGTTGGCCGATGGTGCGGCCGTCGACCTCGCGGACAGGGACCAGCCCGGCGAACGTGCCGGTCACGAATGCCTCGTCGGCGCCGTAGACGTCGGTCAGGCTGAAGTTCCGCTCGCGCGCCACGATGTCGGCCTCGCGAGCCACCTCGAGGACGACCGCCCGCGTAATCCCGCCGAGGCAGTAGTCGCCAGTCGACGTCCACACCTCTCCGTCGCGGACGATGAAGAAGTGCGTCGAGTTGCAGGTCGCAACGAATCCGTGCGGGTCGAGCATCAGCGCCTCGTCGGCCCCGGCCGTGTACGCCTGGATGCACGCGGTGATGTCGTTGAGCTTGCTATGCGAGTTGAGCTTCGGATCGAGGATGTCCGGCCCCGGCCGGCGCACGTGCACGGTGAACAAACTGATGCCGCGGTCGACGACGGCGGGCGTCGGCGACTTGTACTCCGGGATGATGACGACGGTCGCTGGCCCGACCGTCACCCGCGGGTCCTGGTACGGCGTGCGTTTCACGCCACGAGTCACCATCAAGCGAATGTGAACACCGTCGACCATGCCGTTGGCCTCGAGAGTGCGGTAGAGCTCGTCCGCGAGAGCTGCCGGCTCCATTCCGATGTCGAGCGCGATCGCCGCCGCGCCCTCATAGAGCCGCCGAAGATGTCGGTCGAGGAAGGCGGGGTGGCCACCGTGGACGCGAAGTCCTTCCCACACGCCGTCGCCGAGCACGAAGCCTGCGTCGAACACGGAGACGACGGCCTCGGCGCGTGGTCGCAGCTCGCCGTTGACCGACACGAGGATGCGGTCGTTTCGCGGATCGTCGACGTACTCGTGGGTTCCGTGGGTCTGGTCAGTCATCGTCGGATCACCGTCGCACTACCGGATGGCTCATGCCGCGCACGCTATCGGTTAGTTGAGCAGCGGTTGGGTTGAGCACCGTTCCGATTGAGTACCGTGGGCTGAGCCCCGCGGCTGGGTCGAACGCCGTCGGCGGAAGCCTCGAAAACCTCAAGTAATCTTGAAATCAACCTGCGTTGAAGTTTGCGTCAGGTATGCAGGTAATGGTGTGCCGAAGAGTGGGTACGGGGCACCTTGAAGCTGACTACTGGCGCTCGGAGGTACTCAGCATGTCCCGACTGCCCGATCACCTGACGATCGGCGAACTGTCCCAACGGTCTGGGGTCGCCCCATCGGCCCTTCGCTTCTACGAAGACGTGGGCTTGATGTCCGCCGAGAGAACCGGCGGCAATCAACGGCGCTATCCGCGGCACACGCTGCGGAGAGTGGCGTTCATTCGCGCGGCTCAACGCGTCGGGCTCTCGCTCGACGAGATCAACACCGCGCTCGCGACCCTGCCCTCGGGCCGCACCCCGACGAAGGCCGACTGGCAGCGCGTCTCGCGCGGGTGGACCGACCGCATCGATCAGCAGCTCCGTGACCTGGAGCTGCTCAAGTCCAAGCTCACCAGCTGCATCGGATGCGGCTGCCTGAGCCTGCGGACCTGCCTGCTCACCAACCCCGACGACTACGAGGGCGACCGCGGAGTCGGTCCGGCCTGGCTCGCGACCGACGAGAACCTCGGCAACATCCGGGAGTGAGCCGACTGCGGCGAGAAACCTCGGACCATGAAACCATCGGCCCATGGCTTTGCGGATCGTCGCAACCAATCCGCACCCCGGCCTGGTCACGCTTCCGTGGAACCTTCCCTTGGAACAGTGGGAAGGCGACTTCGTCGTGCCACTCCCCCGGGGCATCTCCCGCCACATCGTCCGGTTCATCCGGGTGGGCAGCGCCATCTACGCAGTGAAAGAGACGCGGGAGCGGATGGCGTTCGGTGAGTATCGGCTGCTGCGCGACCTACGTCGCCTCCAGGAACCCGCGGTCGAGCCGATCGCGGTGGTGTCGGGCCGCGAGTCCGACGCCGGCGACGAGATCGAGCCATGCCTCATCACCCGACATCTCGCGTCGTCGATGCCGTACCGCGAGATCTTCTCTCGCGGGGTGCGTCCCGACACGATGCCGAGGCTGATCGACGCGCTCGTCGTCTTGCTCACCCGTCTTCACCTCGAGGGATTCTTCTGGGGTGACTGCTCGCTCTCGAACGCCCTGTTCCGCCACGCCGCAGGCGAGTTCGCCGCGTATCTCGTCGACGCCGAGACCGGCGAGCTGCATGAGCAGCTGTCCGACGGCCAGCGCGCGCACGACCTCGACATCGCCGTGACCAACTGCTTCGCGGAGATGCTCGACCTCCAGGCGGGCGGATTCATGTCAGAAGACATAGACGCACACGAGATCGTCCGAGGGCTGCAGGCCCGCTACGACAACCTGTGGGCCGAGCTCACGGGCGCCGAGGACTTCACC
>DATIOH010000099.1:0-8948 GCA_035473375.1 Nocardioidaceae bacterium
GGGGACGACCCCGGACCCCGGAAGATCCGGAAAGGCGTGTCAGCGAAGTACTCGGTGAAGTCGACGAGCTCGAGCTCGAACCGAAGGTCGGGACGGTCGATGCCGTAGCGACGCATCGCCTCGTCGTACGTCATCCGCGGAATCGGCAGCGGTACCTCGACGTCGAGCACCTCGCGCCACAGCTTGACGATCAGCTGCTCGATCAGGGCCTGGACGTCGTCGGGCGTGCAGAAGCTCATCTCGACGTCGAGCTGAGTGAACTCAGGCTGGCGGTCGGCGCGGAAGTCCTCGTCGCGGAAGCAGCGGGCGATCTGGTAGTAGCGCTCGAAGCCCGCCACCATCAGGAGCTGCTTGAACAGCTGCGGCGACTGAGGCAGCGCGTACCAAGAGCCCGGCTGCAAGCGGACCGGAACGAGGAAGTCGCGAGCGCCCTCAGGCGTCGAGCGGGTGAGGTAGGGAGTCTCGACGTCGACGAAGTCGTGCGAGTCCATGACGTCGCGGATGGCGCGGGTGACCTGTGAGCGAAGCCGGATGTTGTGGGCCATCTCGGTCCGCCGCAGGTCGAGGTAGCGGTACTTGACCCGCGTCTCCTCGCCGACCGGTGTCGTGTGATGCTCCTCGATCGGGAACGGCGGCGGGCTCGACTCGCTCAGAACGTCGACCTCGGAGGCGATGACCTCAATCTCGCCGGTCGGCAGGTTGGGGTTGGCGTTTCCCTCGGGTCGCCGAGCGACCTGCCCCACGACCCGCAGGCAGAACTCCTGGCGCAGTGGGTGAGCGACCGCCTCGTCGCGGATGACGACTTGCGCCACTCCGCTGGTGTCGCGCAGGTCGATGAAGGCGACACCCCCGTGGTCGCGTCGCCGCGCGATCCATCCGGCCAAGGTGACAACCTCGTCTACCTGGTCGAGCCGAAGGCTGCCGGCGTCGTGGGTGCGGATCACGCCGTGTGCTCCTTTCTGATCAGGCGGGGACGAAGGTCCTCGATCGGCGGCGCCCAGACCGCGCTGTCGGCCTTGGTCTGGTCGCCGCTGCGGATGTCTTTGACCTCGTCGGACTCCCCGTCACCGCCGGGAAACCAGACGTAGGGGATGCCGCGGCGCTCGGCGTATCGAATCTGCCGGCCGTACTTCTGGGCCGACGCTGCCACCTCGACGGGAATGCCGCGCGAGCGCAGACGAGCCGCGATCGCATCAGCGTCCGAGCGAGCGTCGTCGGCGGCGAGCGCGACGAGCACTGCCGACGGGACCGCGCGAGTCGACGTCAGCATGCCGCGCTGGAACAACGGCACCGCCGAGCGCGAGATTCCGAACGAGAAGCCGACGCCGGGATAGGTGGTCTTGCCGTCCGATGCGAGCGCGTCATAGCGGCCCCCGGCGCCGACCGATCCCAGCGACTCGAAGCCGGTCATGTAGAGCTCGAAGACCGTGCCGGTGTAGTAGTCGAGCCCGCGCGCGAGACTCAGGCTGGCCTCGACGGCGAAGCCGTCGCTCACGATGTCGGCGCAGCCCTCGACCACCGACGCGAGCTCAGACAGCCCCTCGTCGATCAGCGGGTGCTCGACTCCGAGAGCGCGGACTCGATTGACGAAGCCGACGTCGGTCGTCGTGATCTCCGCAAGCGCGAGGCACTGCTCGCGCTGCGCCTCGTCAAGGCCGGCGCGCTCGGCGAGCAGCTCGTGGATCGCCGCGCGCGAGACCTTGGCGAGCTTGTCGACGACCCGGATCACCTCTTGCGGGTCGTCGGCCCCGATGCCGCGGTAGAACCCCTCGATCAGCTTGCGGTTGTTGACGCGCAGCCGCAGCGGCGGAAACGGCAACGTGCTCAGGGCCGACGCCACAACGCGCGCAATCTCGACGTCGTAGTGGAAGGCAAGCGAGTCTCGGTCGATGACGTCGAAGTCGGCTTGGGTGAACTCGCGATAGCGACCCTCTTGCGGACGCTCGCCTCGCCACGCCTTCTGGATCTGATAACGGCGAAACGGGAACTCCAACTTGCCGGCGTTTTCAAGGACGTACCGCGCGAAGGGGACCGTCAGGTCGTAGTGAAGTCCGACGCCTGCGTCGGAGGAGTCGTCGTCGGCCTGCAGTCGCCGCAGGACGTAGACCTCTTTGTCGATCTCGCCTTTGGTGAGGAGGGTGTCGAGCGTCTCGACCGCGCGCGTCTCGATGTTGGCGAACCCATGGAGCTCGAACACCTCGCGGAGCGACGCGATGATGGCCAGCTCGGCGTTTCGCTCGGCTGGCAGCAGCTCGGGAAAACCGCTCATCGGGCTGGGTCGGCTCATGGTCGGACGAAACTCTCTGTCACGGGGCGGTGTGGCTCGGCGCAGATCGTCACCTCATGCAGGCGGCGCCGCAGCGCCGACTTTACAGACCGCGGAGGAAGGGGTTGGCGGCACGCTCACGGCCGATCGTCGTCTGCGGCCCGTGCCCCGGAAGCACGACGATGTCGTCGGCCAGCGGCAGCACCTTCGTCGCGAGGCTGCGGAGCATCGTCGGGTGGTCGCCGCCCGGGAGATCGGTCCGACCGATCGAGCCGGCGAACAGGAGGTCGCCCGAGAACATCACCTGGGGCGTCTCGTCGGGCCGGTCGTAAGGGGTGCGAAACGTCACCGAGCCCGGGGTGTGGCCCGGCGAGTGGTCGACGTCGATCACCAGTCCCGCGACCTCGATTCGGCCGCCGTCTGCCAGTTCGCGGACGTCGTCGGGCTCCGCGAAGGTGAAGTCGCCGCCGAGCAGCATCCCCGCCGTCTCGGGAGACAAGCCGGCGAACGGGTCGGTCAGCAGCGCTCGATCGTCGGGGTGGACGTAGGCCGTCGCGTCGTACGCGCCAGCGACGGGGGCGACGCAGAACATGTGGTCGATGTGGCCATGCGTGACGAGAACGGCGGCCGGACGCAAGCTGTGCTCGCGCACAATCTCGGCCACGCCGTCGGTCGACTCCATGCCGGGATCGACGATCACGCATTCCTCGCCCGCGGCTGCGGCGACGACATAGCAGTTGGTGGCCCACGGCCCGGCAGGGAACGATGCGATCAGCACGGGCATCCTCTCAGCGGCGGGCGAACGCTGAAGCGTACCTAGCTGACGAGCCCTCGCGACCCACCGCCGCCCGGTTCGGCGACCCTGCCCACATGTGCAGCGCCCAACTCCTAGACTGAGCAACCGACTCACGCCAGCCCGGTGTGACGGCGGAGGTAACGAGTGGCGAGAACCAGACAGCGTCGGCGCGAGATGGCGCGGCTGAAGCACGAACGTCAGAGCGTCCGCCGGACTGAGCGTCGACAACGTGAGCGCAAGTTGGCGATCGCCGGCATCGTCGTACTCGCGGTGCTTGGCGTCGTCGGCTTAGTCTGGTTGATCGTCCATTTCACGCAGGACGACTCGACGCCGACGACGCCCACGCCGACGCCGTCGATCACCCTGACCACGCCGACGACCACGACGACGCAGACAACCGGAGGCACGACCAGTTCCCCGACATCGGGCACGACCACGTCCGCCCCGACATCGGCTCCGACGACATCGGGGCAGTAATCGCAGAAGAGCAAACCCTCGAGGCCTTCCCCGTGCGGGAAGTCATTGAGGGTAGGGAGCAGAGCAACATGACCGAGACACCGTTCGGCCGCGTGGCCGACGACGGCACCGTCTACGTCGTCACGGA
This sequence comes from Nocardioidaceae bacterium, assembly GCA_035473375.1. GTDB lineage: Bacteria > Actinomycetota > Actinomycetes > Propionibacteriales > Nocardioidaceae > DATIOH01. Next base: position 3,667 of record DATIOH010000099.1, read on the forward strand.
CGACGGCGAGCGGGTCGTCGGGCAGTGGCCGGACGGCGACCCCCAGGCGGCGCTCGATTTCTATCGCAAGCGCTACGACGGCCTTGCCATCGAGGTCGACCTGCTCGAGCAGCGCATTCAGTCCGGGGCGCTGTCGCCCGAAGACGCCGACACTAGGTGCGCGACGGTTCGCCAGTCTGTTGTCGAGGCGCAGGCAGTCGGCGACCTTGCCGGGCTTGCCGCCCGCATCGACGCGTTGAAGCCGTTGATCGACGCGCGCCGCGAGGTTCGCAAGGCAGAACGCGCGGCCCGCGCCGACGAGTCGAAGGCGGCGAAGGAGCAGATCGCCGTCGAGGCCGAGCGCCTTGCTGCGGGCACCGACTGGCGCAACGGCGCCAATCGCCTCCGCGAGCTGCTCGATCAGTGGAAGAGCCTCCCCCGAATCGACAAGGCGAGCGACGACGCGCTCTGGCATCGCTTCTCGTCGGCACGCACCACGTACACGCGACGACGCAAGCAGCACTTTGCTGAGCTGAACGAGCGGCGCGAGCAGGCAAAGGTCATCAAGGAGAAACTCGTCGTCGAAGCCGAGGAACTCGCGTCGTCTACCGATTGGGGCGACACGTCCCGCGCGTACCGCGACCTGATGACGAAGTGGAAGGCCGCCGGCGGCGCCCCCAAGGACGTCGACGACGCTCTGTGGAAGCGGTTCCGCACGGCGCAAGACACGTTCTTCGGCGCGCGCGATGCCGAGAACAACAAGATCAACGAGGAGTACGCACGCAACGCCGAGGTCAAGCGCGCCCTGCTCGACAAGGCCGAGGCCCTGCTGCCAGTCACCGACAGCAAGTCCGCCCTCGACGCGTTCCGCGACGTCGCCGCACAGTGGGATGCCGCCGGCAAGGTGCCGCGTGAGGACATCAAGGACCTCGAGGGCAGGTTCAAGCGGATCGAGCAGACGATCCGCGGAGCCGAGGAAGCCCGCTGGAGCCGCACGAACCCCGAGGCTCAAGCCCGCGCAGCCGCCACGGTCGCCCAGCTCGAGCAACTCCTCGAGTCGCTGCAGGCTGACCTCACCAAGGCAGAGACGGCGGGCAACGAGAAGGCCGCCGCCGACGCACGCGCCGCCATCGAGGCCCGGCAGTCGTGGCTCGACGAGGCCCGCAAGGCCCTCACCGAGTTCAGCGGGTAATCGCCGAAACGCCAGCCGTGGTTGCGCGAAACGCCAGCCGTGGTTGCACGAAACGCCAGCCGTGGTTGCGGCACGACGCACAAGTCGCTTGGGCTTCTTCCGTGGTCGGCCGGTCGGTCGGCTATTGGGTGACGCGGTAGGCGTCGAAGACGCCGTCGACCGTGCGCACGGCCTTGAGCACATGGCCAAGGTGCGTCGGGTCGGCCATCTCGAACGTGAAGCGGCTCTTGGCGATCCGGTCGCGGGTCGTCGCGACGGTGGCAGACAAGATGTTGACGTGCACGTCGGAGAGCACTCGGGTCACGTCGCTGAGCAGTCGGGCGCGATCGAGGGCCTCGACCTGGATGGCGACGAGGAACATCGACTGCGCAGTCGGAGCCCACTCGACCTCGACCATCCGGCCGTGCTGTGACGACAGGCTCTTGATGTTGGAGCAGTCCTTGCGGTGAACCGAAACGCCGGCTCCGCGGGTGACGAACCCGACGATGTCGTCGCCGGGAACCGGCGTGCAGCAACGGGCCAGCTTGATCCAGACATCGGACAGCCCCTTGACGATGACACCGGCGTCACCGCGTGGCGACCGTTTCCGACGCTCGCGCTCGGTCGTGATCGTGACGGTCTCGGCCGCCTCGTCGGCGGCGGCCTCGTCGCCGAACAGCTCGAGGATCCGTCGGACGACCGTCTGTGCCGTGGTGTTGCCCTCGCCGACGGCCGCATAGAGAGCGGTGACGTCGGAATGACGAAGCTCCGACGCGACCACGGACAGGGTCTCGTGGGTCAACATCCGCTGCAGCGGCAGACCCTCGCGACGCATCAATCGGGCGAGTGCGTCCTTGCCCTGCTCGATCGCCTCTTCGCGTCGCTCCTTGGTGAAGTGCTGCTTGATCTTGTTGCGCGCACGGGGGCTCTTGACGAACGTCAGCCAGTCGCGGCTCGGTCCCGCGTTCTGTGCCTTCGACGTGAAGATCTCGACGACGTCGCCGTTGTCGAGCTGGGACTCCAGCGGCACCAGGCGGCTGTTGACGCGCGCGCCGATGCACCGATGGCCAACCTCAGTATGAATCGCATACGCGAAGTCGACCGGCGTCGACCCCGCGGGCAGCGCCATCACCTCACCGCGCGGTGTGAAGACGTAGACCTCCGAGGAGTTGATCTCGAAGCGGAGCGAGTCGAGGAACTCGCCGGGGTCCTCGGTCTCGCGCTGCCAGTCCATCAACTGGCGGACCCAGGTCATGTCGCCGCTGGTGCCCTCGCCTGAGCCAAGCTTGCGGTCGGTGTCGACGCCCGCGCGACCGTCTTCCTTGTACTTCCAGTGCGCCGCGACGCCGTACTCGGCGCGGCGGTGCATCTGCGACGTGCGGATCTGCAGCTCGACCGGCTTGCCGCCCGGTCCGATCACCGTCGTGTGCAACGACTGGTACATGTTGAACTTCGGCATCGCGACGAAGTCCTTGAAGCGGCCGGCCACGGGATTCCAGCGTGCGTGCAGCACGCCCAGCACCGCATAGCAGTCGCGAACCGACTCGGTCAGAATGCGGATGCCAACCAGGTCGTAGATGTCGGTGAAGTCGCGGCCGCGAACGATCATCTTCTGGTAGATCGAGTAGTAGTGCTTCGGGCGGCCGGTGACGATTGCCTTGATCTTCGCGCCGCGGAGATCGTCGTTGACCTTGTCGATGACGCTCTCGAGGAACTCGTCTCGTTGCGGCGCGCGCTCGGCGACCAGCCGCACGATCTCGTCGTAGACCTTCGGGTTCAGGGTCACGAACGCGAGGTCCTCGAGCTCCCACTTGATGGTGTTCATGCCGAGCCGGTGGGCGAGCGGCGCATAGATCTCGAGCGTCTCGCTGGCCATCCGCTCTCGCTTCTCCTGGCGAAGGAAGCGGACGGTGCGCATGTTGTGAAGCCGGTCGGCGAGCTTGATGACCAGGACGCGGATGTCCCGGCTCATGGCGACGATCATCTTGCGGATCGTCTCGGCCTGGGCCGAGTCGCCGTACTTGACCTTGTCGAGTTTCGTGACGCCGTCGACGAGGCGCGAGACGTCGTCGCCGAAGTCCTCGGTCAGCTGCGCGAGGGTGTAGGGGGTGTCCTCGACGGTGTCGTGGAGAAGTGCCGCGCACAGCGTCGGCGGGTCCATGCCCAGCTCGGCGAGGATCGACGTCACCGCCAGCGGATGGGTGATGTACGGATCGCCGCTGAGTCGGGTCTGGCCGTGGTGGTAGTGCTCGGCGATCCGGTACGCCTTCTCGATGGGCGCAACGTCGGCCTTCGGATGGGTCGCGCGCACGGTGCGGAACAGCGGCTCAAGGGCCGGATCGGAGGCCTGACGGCTGCCGATGCGGGCCAGCCGGGTGCGCACTCGGGACGGAACTGGCGCGCTCTCGCCGACTGCCGTCTCGTCGGCAGCCTGGGCGAGAACTTCGTCAGACACGCAGCACCCCTCTGTGGCTTCCCACGCTCCTGAAATGTGAGTCCGATATTTCAGTCTACGGGCAGGCGGGCGGCGGAATACCGAATGCGCGCCGTCTGCGGCCGACGGCGGCAGACCGCTCAGACCGTCGTCAGACCGTAGCCAGGGCGTCGATGCGCATCCCGGCCACCGTCGACCGGCCGTTCAGGAAGCCGAGCTCGATCAGCACGGCCGCTGCATGCACCTGCGCACCGCCCTTCTCGACCAAGCTCACCGTGGCGCGCATGGTGCCGCCGGTAGCGAGCACGTCGTCGACCACGAGGACCGTGTCGCCGATCGCGAAGGCGTCGCGATGCGCCTCGAGGGTGGCCTCTCCGTACTCGAGAGCGTAGGACTCCGCGAACGTCTCGCCCGGGAGTTTTCCGACCTTGCGGACCGGCACGAAGCCCGCGCCGAGCGCCAGCGCGACCGGCGCCGCGAGGATGAAGCCGCGCGCCTCGATCCCGACCACCTTGTCGACGGCGACCGCTCCCGACTCGTCGCGGCCGCTCGTCGCGAGTGCGTCGACGACCTGGGCGAACGCTGCCGCATCGGCCAGCAGCGGCGAGATGTCCTTGAAGACGATGCCTGCCTCGGGGAAGTCGGGCACGTCGCGGACGAGGCGGGCGATCAGGGCACCCACATCGGCTGAAGGCCCGTCAGCCATCAGCGCTTGCCGCGCTTTGACCGCGCTTGTCGCTGTGGCTGCGAACGCTTGGACGCTGCGCTGCTCGTCGACCGAGTGGACGCCGCGGGCGCTGGGCGCGCCGGGCGCGCGGGCGGCTTCGGCTCGTCGCCAGCGCCGTCGTCGGCCACGTCGTCAGCCATGTCGTCGCCGTTCACTGCCGACGAGTCCTCGGTCACGGCCCCGGCCGCAGCCGCGACGGGAACACCGGACCGGGCGGCCTCACGAGCTTGGGTGGCACGGCGGGTCGCGACCCGCTTGGCCTGGGCGACCATGGAGGGCTCGCGCATCTTGAGCTGCACCAGCAGCGGCGTCGCGATGAAGATCGACGAATAGGTGCCAGCGGCCATGCCGACGAAGAGGGCCAGCGCAAGGTCCTTGAGCGGCCCACTGCCGAGTTGGAAAGCACCGACGTACAAGATCGCGCCGACGGGCAGCAGCGCCGCGATCGACGTGTTGATCGACCGTACGAGCGTCTGGTTGACGGCGAGGTTCGCGCTCTCGGCGTACGTACGGCGTACTGAGGTCGAGATGCCCTTCGTGTTCTCTCGGACCTTGTCGAAGACGACGACCGTGTCGTAGAGCGAGTAGCCCAGGATCGTCAGCAGACCTGTGACCGTCGCCGGCGTGACCTCGAATCCGGTCACTGCGTAGACGCCGATGGTAATGATGACGTCGTGCGCGAGCGCGACGATCGCCGCGACGGACATTCGCCATTCTCGGAAGTACGCCCAGATGAACAGCACGACGAGGATGAGGAACACGATCAATCCGGTGATCGCCTTGTTGGCGACCTCACCGCCCCATGTGGGCCCGATCGACGAGGAACTGATCTCGCCAGCGCCTGCGCCGGTGAGCGCGTTCTCGATGACCCGCTGCTCGTCGGTCGTCAACGGCTCGGTCTGGATGCGAATCGTGTCGGTGTCGGTCGACGCGACGACCGTCGGGTTCTGCGCCGACTCGATCCCCGTACC
>DATIOH010000100.1:0-14933 GCA_035473375.1 Nocardioidaceae bacterium
TTCCTTCAAGGTTGCCTCCAGACATGAGCCCCACTCCCGTCGGTGCTCGCGCGCCTCGGGTCTCGGCGGTCGTCGTGTCACACGATGGCGAGCGATGGATTCCGCGCCTGGTGTCGGCCCTCGACGGGTCGACGTGTGTGCCCGACGAGCTGATCGCCGTCGACACCGGCTCTCATGACGGCTCGGTCGCGCTGCTCCAGGCGGCGCTCGGCGCCGACCGGGTCGTCAACGCACCGGCCAACACCGGTTTCGGCGACGCCGTCCGCCGCGGGATCGCGTCGCTCAGTCCCAGTCGCGACGCCGACGACGAGTGGTTGTGGCTTCTCCATGACGACTGCGCACCCGCGCCCGATGCGCTCGAGCGACTGCTGCGGTTGGTCCAGGAGTATCCCGATGCCTCGGTTGTCGGGTGCCGAGTCCGGGCTTGGCCACGGGCTCGCCGGCTGCTCGAGGTTGGCGTCACCACGACCGGTACCGGCCGGCGCGAGACGGGCCTCGAGCCGGGAGAGTACGACCAGGGCCAGCACGACGGCGTCCGCCGCGTTCTCGCGGTGAGCAGCGCGGGAATGCTCGTCCGCCGAAGCGCTTGGGACCGACTTGGCGGCTTCGACCGCCGACTGCCGCTGTTTCGCGACGACCCCGACTTCGGCTGGCGGGCCGCCGGCGCCGGACTCAAGGTCGTCGTCTCGCCCGACGCCGTCATGTTCCATGTCGAGGCCGCGAGCCGCGGCGTCCGTCCGATCGCGAACACCGTCTCGAAGCCCCACCGCGCCGACCGCGCTGCTGCGCTCTACACGTTGCTCGTCAACTGCTCGTTGGCGGCGCTGCCCATCCAGTACGTCCGACTGGCAATGGGCTCGATGCTCCGCGCGATCGGCTACCTCATGGGCAAGCTTCCGTCGATCGCGTTCGACGAGCTTGCCGCCATGGCGCGTGTGCTCTTGCGCCCCGATCGGATCGTGCGGGGTCGCGCCGCGCGACGTTCGAGCCGCACGGCCAGCCGATCTGAGGTCCGGGCGCTCCTCCCCGCCTGGTGGACGCCCTATGCCAACGGTCTCGACGCGCTGCTGAGCCGATTCGCGGAGTCGTTCCGCGAGTCGGCCGCCGCCGTGGCTGAGTCGGCCTCGCGGACCTTGCGTCGCGGGGGGAACATCGAGGCGGTCGAGTCCGGCCCGGTGTCCGATGAGGCAGCCGACGTCCCGTGGGGACAGGGGCCGGTCGCCTGGATCGTCCGCCACCCGGTCTTGAGCCTGTCGGTCGGACTCACCGTGCTCGCATTCGTCGCCGGGAGGGGGCTGTTCGGGTCGGGCACCCTCCAGGGCGGCGCGCTCATCGGCGCGCCCGACAGCGCTTCCAACTGGTGGCGGCTCTACACAGAGCAATGGCACCCCGTCGGCTTGGGGTCGTCGGAGGCCGCGTCCCCCTACGTCTTCCTGCTCGGGACCGCCGCGACCATCGTGCTCGGCAAGGCCTGGCTGGTGGTCGACGTCCTGCTGTTGATGGCGGTCCCGCTGGCTGCCTGGGGCGCGTACAGCCTGTCGCTGCGGCTGTTCGCCAGCCGGGGCATTCACCTCTGGGTCGCGGTGTCGTACGGTCTGCTGCCGGTCGTGACGGGCGCTCTCGGGTCGGGCCGGCTCGGCACGGTCGTCGCGACGATCCTGCTGCCCTGGCTTGCCCGGTTCGCCCTGCGGCTCTTCACCGAGACGCGTGGGCATCTCTCATCCCCGACGCCTGGGCGCCAATGGCGGGCCGCCTTCGGCGCGGGCCTGGTGCTCGCGGCGATGAGCGCGTTCTGCCCGCTCGCGTGGGCGGTCGCCGCGGCCGCTGCCGTGCCTGGCGCGGTGTTTCTCGCCACCCGCCGGCGACTCGGGGGTGTGCTCGCGCTTGCGGTGAGCCTCGCTGTGCCGATCGCCGTGCTGATCCCGTGGTCGTTCCGCGTCGTCGGGCACCCCAGCCTGCTGCTCACCGAGGCCGGCATCGTCGACCCGTCGACGAGCGCGCTCGGCAGCGACGCCTGGCAAGTGGTGTTCGGACGCCTGTCGGCCGCCGGCGAAGCGCCCTGGTGGATTGCTGCCGGTGTCGTCATCGCCGCTGTCGCCGCCGTGCTGCGCACCGACCGGCTCGGCGCGGTCGCGGCCGCATGGACCGTGGCCGCCTCCTCGCTCGTCGTCGCGGTGGTGGCCAGTCAGCACACCGCCTCGGCACCCGGCTCCGGCGTCGAGTCGGCGGCCTGGCTCGGATTCCCGGTGATCGCAGCCCAAGCGGCGCTGATCGTGGCGGCTGCCCTGGCTGCCGACGGCGCGACTGCCTTCATTCAGTCGGGACTCTTCGGATGGCGTCAGCCGGTCGCGTTGGCATGCGCCGTGCTCGCCATGGCGACACCGTTGGCTGGACTCGTGTGGTGGGTCGCGGCAGCGCCGCACGGTGAACTCGCGCGCGACGACACCGCGATCCTGCCCGCCTATGTCGCCGATCAGCTGAAGTCCGGCAGTCAGCAGCGGGTGCTGGTACTGAGCGGCGACGCCGAACACGTCTCCTATGACGTCGTCATGGACGACGGCTTCCATCTCGGTGACGACAGCGTCGACCCGGTCTTCGGGTCGGATGCGCTCGACGAGCTGGTCGCCGATGTCGTCTCCGAAGGACGCGCTGTCGACGCCGACCGGCTCGCCGACTTCGGGATCGGCTTCGTGATGGCGCCGGCGCCGACCGACCCGACTCTCGAGGCGGCGCTCGACGGGCTGCCGGGGCTCGAGCGGACGTCGACCGACCCGCAGCAGGTCGTCGGGTGGCAGCTCGACCAGCCGACCGGCTTCGCCCGCCTGTACGACCCGTCCGCTCGCGCCGATGGCCAGGTCATCGACACGTCGAGCGGATCAGGGTCCGCCGACGTCGCCGACGGGACCGATGGCCGCGTCCTCGACCTCGCCGTCCCGTCGGACCAGGACTTCAGTGCCGCGCTCGGCGGCACCGCTCTTGCGTCCGAGCCGAGCGAGGGCGGGCAGCGGTTCGCCGCCGGCGCGGCGGCCGGTCAGCTCGACGTCGGGCCGACCGGACACCGTTGGCGTTGGCTGGCGTTGGAGGCGCTGGCGGTGGTCGTCTGCGCTGTTCTGGCGGCGCCTGCGGCACGGCGCCGCCAAGGCATCGCGGAGGTGTCCGAGTGAGCCGCCTCGCTGCCGGCGTTCTCGCCGCCGCCGTGCTCGCGGCCGGCGGCTCCGTGTACGCGCTGTCGAACTCGACCGAGCCGGCGCCTGCGGAGACAACTGTCGCCGAGCAGGTGCCGACATCCGAGGCGACGCTCGCCTGTCCCGAGTCGCCGCAGACCAAGCACACCTCGATGTCGTTGCTGGCCGTCGCACCCCGGCCCACGGCCGACGCGTCAGTCGACGCGAGCGCCGATCCGGGAACGCTGTCGGTCAGCCCGTTGGGCGATCCGTCGAAGCAGCTCGGGACAGCGTCGGAGATCGGCGTCCCCGTTACCCGCTCACTCGGCGTCGCCCACGGGCCGTCGGTCGTTGCAGAGGCAACGGGCCGGATGTCGGCCGGCGCCGCCGCATTCCAGTCGTCGGTCGAGGACGGCGAGAAGCATTCGGGACGAGCGGTCGCGGCCTGCTCTGCTGGCTCCGACGACTGGTGGTTCAACGGAGCCGACACGTCCGTCGGCTCGACGTCGCGGCTGGTCCTCACCAACACAACGCCCGCGATCGCCGTCGTCGACGTCGAGCTGTTCGGGCCGAAAGGCCCGTCTCTGACGGTTGGTCAACGGGGTATCGCGCTCGCCCCGGACTCCCGCGAGAGCCTCGACCTAGCGCGATTCGCGCCGAACCTCGACACGGTGACCGTGCATGTCCTCGCAACCGAGGGGCTGGTGACAGCCGCCGTCGAGACGACGCGGATCGACGGCGTGACGCCGGCCGGCAGTGAGTGGCTGCCCCCCGCCTCCGCACCCGATACGGACGTCGTGATCGACGCAGCGGTCGACGGGTCGGCCACGCAAGACCTGCAGATCGTCAACCCTGCCGACGTCGGCGCTCTGGTCCAGGTGCAGGTCATCGAAGACACGGGTCCGTTCGTCCCGGCCGGACTCGAGAGCGTCCGCGTTGCGCCCGGCTCCGTCACCACGGTCAAGCTGGGCAAGATCTCCCACAACGACCCCGTCTCTGTGCGGCTGACGTCGTCGACAGCCGTCACCGGAGCTGTCGTCTCGACCGCCAAAGGCGGTGCCGACTACGCCGTGTCTTCGCCGAGCCCGCTGCTGACCGGCCAAGCGGTGTTGCCCGTGATCCCCGACGTCGACCTCGCCGTGACGTTCTCCGGCACCAGTCAGCAGAGCACGGGCCAGTACAAGGTCGCCGGCTTCGACCAGTCGGGCAACCAGGTCTTCGTCGACACGGTCAACGTCGACGGGCTCCGGACGGGCACCTGGACGCCGCCGACGGACGACTCCAACAAGGGGCCCAAGGGACCGAACAAGGGGCGGAACAAGAAGCCCGGCGACAAGGCGACCGCCGTCTACCTCGTCATCACGCCATCGCTCGATACAGACGTGCAGGGCATCGCGGTCTACAGCGACAAAGACGGCGTCGCCGCGCTGCCGATCGTTCCGGGGGTCTTCAGCGTGACGAGGCCATCGGTCACGCCGGGTCGTTAACGCCGCATACGAGCCGGGGCGGACCGCCGCCGAGCAGTCAGCCTTCGAGCAGGTCGGTCGATCGCAGTACCCGCAGGTGGCCGCGCCTCCCGACCTCGACACCCTGCCCGCTCGGCTCTTCGGTCGGTAGCGGTCGCGCGGCTTCGCGAACGGCATCGGCAAGCGCCAACAGGTCGTCCTCGGTCGGACCCTGCGAGGCGGGGTCGGGCGCGAGCCGGATGACCTCCCACCCGCGCGGGGCCAGCAGCGACTCGGCATGCACGTCGCACAGGTCGTAAGCATGCGGCTCGGCGAACGTCGCGAGCGGTCCGAGGACGGCGGTCTGGTCGGAGTAGACGTAGGTGAGGGTCGCAATCGATGTCCGGCCACACGCGTTGCGGGAGCAGGTGCGGCGGCGACTCACGGAGTGACGGTACCGCCTGACAGAGCCCGCTCCGGCCGCCGACACGGCCGATGGCGGCAATGCGTGCGCCACCAGCCCGCGCACTGGTCACTAGGGTTCTCGGCGTGGCAGACTCCGGCCCGTTTCGCCCCACTCGCCCCCCGCGACACGCGTCCCCGTCGCCGCTGTCGCCGCCGTCGCCGCTGCCTCCCGTGGCTCCCCGAGAAGGCAGTGCCCGCGATCGCCGGGGCCGCGGCGCTCGCGGGCCGCTCACCCTGCCCGGGCCGCTGAGCCCGGCTGGGCACGACCCGCGACCGACCCGTCGCGACGACTTCGAAGACCTCGTTCTGTCTGCGGTCGACCGCGTCACCGAGCGATGGAAGGCAGAGCTCGGCGACGTCGAGTTCGGTACCGAGGACGTGCCGCAGCTGCCGGTCGACTGGGCCGACGAGCCGATCCCGTTCGGATCGCTGATCCGCGCGACGGCGACCACGCCAGCGCGGGTCGTCCTCTTCCGGCGCCCGATCGAGATGCGCGCGACGTCGCGTCGCGAGCTCGCCGCCCTCATCCGCGAGGTCGTCGTCGAGCACGTCGCGGACCTGCTCGGACGCGACCCCGACGAGATCGATCCCTAGTGAGGCACTACTGCTGAGCCTTCGAGACCGTCGGTCGTCTCGCGGTCACTGCGGGTTGCGGCGACGGTGAGACGGAAGCGCGTGTAGGTTCAACGATCGCGGCCGAACCCCTACTCTTGCCCCATGCCACGAGCCTCACGCCGCCTTCGGCGCTCTCCCGCCCTCGTTGCCTCTGCCGCCCTCGTCGTGGCCGCACTCGCCGCCTGCGCGCCCGAGGACAACTCGTCCGGCTCCGCGCCGGCGACGACCGACGCGTCGAGCGGCGGCGAGACATCGGCCGCCGCCGATCCATGCGCGATCGACCAGCTCAACCTCAAGACTCCTGGAACCCTGACGGTGGCGACCGACAATCCGGCGTTCCCGCCATGGGTCATCGGGAACGACCCGAGCAACGGCAAGGGCTTCGAGAGTGCCGTGGCCTACGCGGTTGCCAAGCAGATGGGCTTCTCGAAGGATCAGGTCAAGTGGGTCGTCGAGCCGTTCAACAAGTCCTACGCGCCCGGTGACAAGGACTTCGACTTCGACATCAACCAAATCTCGATCACCCCGCAGCGGGCGAAGGCGGTGGACTTCTCCGACGGCTACTACGACGTCTCGCAGGGCGTTCTGGCGCTCAAGAGCAGCGGTCTCAAGATCGGGTCGCTCGCCGACCTCCGCGACGCGAACATCGGGGCCCAGGTCGGCACGACCTCGCTCACAGCGGCTCAGGCGATCAACGACCACGTGTTCGTCTACGACGACACGAGCGCCGCCAAGCAAGCGCTCAACAACGGCCAGATCGACGCGATCGTCGCCGACCTCGACACCGCGCTCTATATCCGTGACGTCGAGATCTCGGGCTCCGAGGTGGTCGGTCAGTTCGCGACGGCCAGCGACCCCGAGCAGTTCGGCCTGCTGTTTCAGAAGGGCAACCCGCTCGTCGAGTGCGTCAATCCAGCCATCCAGGCGCTGCACAGCAACGGCACGCTCGACCGACTGGAGACGAAGTGGCTGTCCGAGTCGGCCGACATCCCCGTGCTGGAGTGATCGGCGCTGACTGCCGCTGACGAGGGGGAGTGGGAGAAGAGCCCCCTTCAGCTCGAGCGCGAGCGAGCGCGTGCCCGACAGGGTCAACGCTCGCTGCTGCTCGCCGCGACCTCGACGGTGGTCTTCTTCGCTCTGATCGGGACGGCTGTCGTCACCTCGCCGGGGTGGCACTCCGTGCAGACCACGTTCTTCTCCTGGGACCAGGCGAAAGCGTCCTTTCCGCATATCGCCCGCGGCTTCTGGGTCACGATCAAGCTCTTCATGACGATCGAACCGATCGTGCTCGTCTCTGGGCTGATCGTCGCCCTCATCCGGATCAGCAAATCGCCCGTGATGTTTCCGCTGCGCGTGGTCGCCGTTGCGTACGTCGACCTCTTCCGCGGCATCCCGACGCTGCTGCTCGTCTACCTGATCGGCTTCGGGCTGCCGGCGCTAGAACTTCAGGGCATCCCCAAGTCGGTGTTCTGGCTGGGTGTCATCGCCCTGTCCCTGTCATACACCGCCTATGTCGCAGAGGTGATCCGCGCCGGTATCGCGTCGGTGCACCCGAGCCAGCGGGCTGCGGCGCGGTCGCTGGGGTTGAGCGACAGCCAGACGATTCGAACCGTCGTGCTTCCCCAGGCGCTGCGCAACGTCGCCCCACCGCTTCTCAATGACTTCATCTCGCTGCAGAAGGACACCGCGCTCGTCGGCAGCCTGGGCTTGGTCGAGGCTCTGCGCGAGGCTTACATCGACACCACCACGACGTTCAACTACACGCCCTTCGTCGTCGCCGCCCTTTTCTACATCGCGCTGACGATCCCGCTGGCCCGCATCACCGACCATCTCGGCTCTCGGGCGCTCGAGCGGCAGTTCTCGTTCGCGGGGGGCCAGAAGTGACAGCAGGGAGCTAGAAGTGACAGCGGCGGGTCCAGAAAATGACGGCGGGGGGGCCAGAAATGTCAGCCGTCCGCTTTGAGGGCGTCTACAAGGCGTTTGGCGACCACGTCGTTCTGCGCGGCATCGACCTCACGGTCGAGGAGCATCAGGTCGTAGCGCTGATCGGCGCATCGGGCTCCGGCAAGTCGACGCTGCTTCGCTGCGTCAACCTGCTTGAGCAGGTCGACGACGGCCAGATCTGGCTGCATGGCGCGGACGTCACCGCGGTCGGTGTGAAGCCTGACGCGGTCCGTCGGCAGGTCGGCATGGTGTTTCAGTCGTTCAACCTGTTCCCGCACATGACGGTGATTGACAACGTGACGCTGGCCGCACGAAGGGTCTACAAGCTGAAGCGGCGCGAGGCAGAGGACAAGGGTGCCGGCCTGCTGGCGCAGTTCGGTCTCACCGGCAAGGAGAAGGCGTATCCCGACCGGCTGAGCGGCGGCCAGCAGCAGCGAGTGGCGTTCGCCCGCACGTTGATGACCGATCCCTCGGTCGTCCTGCTCGACGAGGTGACGTCGGCGCTCGACCCCGAGCTGGTCGGCGAGGTGCTCGAGATCATCCGCGACTTGCGGGGGCGCGGCATGACGATGATCATGGCGACGCACGAGATGCAGTTCTGCCGCGAGATTGCCGATCACGTGTGCTTCCTCGACGCCGGCCGCATCCTCGAGCACGGCAGTCCTGACGCCGTCTTCGGCAGCCCGCGCGAGCAGCGCACCCGCGACTTCCTCCGCCGCGTCCTCACTGCCTAGTGCTGCGCTGCCCCTCTCGCCGACGGCTGCCGCCTCGGTCCGATCTGCAAGGATGTGGCGATGCCCGTGACGCTCCACCCGCTGCTGCTCGAAGTCCTCGTGTGTCCCGACTGCAAGAGCACGGTGACGCTCGACGCGACGAACAGTGAGCTGGTGTGCGACGACTGCGGGCTCGTCTATCCGATCCGCGACGGAATCCCCATCATGCTCGTCTCGGAGGCGCGCCGGCCGGGCCGCGACGACGCTGATGCGGCCGACGACGGGGCATTCGACGGGTCACTCGACGGGGCACCCGAAGGCGACGACGCCGCAGCAGTGCCCACCGACGACTGACTGACCGGGAGCTGACCGGTGTTCGACGACGCCCGCCTCGAGAGCGCCGAGGCGCTCGAGGCCGCTGACGCCGATCTGCGTCAACTCGCCGAGGCCGGTGCCCGGGTCCGACTCGAGGCCGGCGCGGGCGCTGAGCCGCTCGCGGCTCTCGACCCAGACATGACCCCGCGGGCGGTGGTCGCGGCGGGGGCCGACGCACGGCTGCTGCGCGCAGTGCTCGAGCCCTGGTCTCCGGTGCCATTCGTCGCGTGGCCCGGACCCAGCCTGCCTGGCTGGGCCGGAGCTCTCGACCTCGTCGTGGTGCTGGCGCCCGGCGGGGGCGACGCGCACACGGCGTCGGCGGTCCGCGAGGGCGTCCGTCGCGGCTGCATGCTCATCACCGCGACGCCGCCACGATCGGTGCTGGCCGAGACGGCGGCCGGACGCCACAGCACGATCCTTCCCACGGAAACGGACGACACCCTCGCCGTGGCGGTCCTGATGCTGCAGGCTCTGCACCGCCTCGGCGTCGGACCCGATGTCGATCCGGAGGGCGTCGCACGCGCCCTCGACGACGTCGCCGTCGCCTGCTCGCCGCATCGCGAGATCGCCAACAACCCGGCCAAGGACGTCGCGATCGCGCTAGCCGACTCATTGCCGCTCGTGTGGGGTGGCTCGGTCCTCGCCGCCCGGGCCGCGCGACGCGTCGTCGAAGCGATGCGTCGGGTCACCGGCCGAGCGGCGCTGTCGGCCGACGCCGACCATCTGATGCCAGTCCTCGCCGCCGCGCCCACGCGCGACCTGTTCGCCGACCCCTACGACGACGAGTCGCCCGCAGCCCGCCCGGCGCTGCTCATCCTCGACGACGGCACCGAGGAGGCGTCGGTCCGCGAACAGCGCGGCCGGCTGACGGTCACGGCTGACGGACACGGGGTGCGAGTGCAGACGATCAAGGCGGCCGACGGCTCGGAGACGGCCCGCTATGCGGCGCTGCTGAACAACGGGCTGTACGCGGCGGCGTACCTCGGCGTCGGGCTCCGCGGCGCCGCCTCGAACGCCGGGGACGACGCCCTGTGAGCACGGAGGGCTCGGCGCGCGCCATCATCGCGGCTCTGGCCGCGAACCTCGGCATCGCCGCCACGAAGCTGATCGCCTGGGCGCTGACTGGCGCGTCGTCGATGCTCGCCGAGTCGATCCACTCGATCGCCGACTCCGGCAACCAGGCGCTGCTGCTGCTGGGCTCGCGCCGCGCACGTCGCGCGCCGACGGACCAGCACCAGTTCGGGTTCGGTCGCGAGCGGTACATCTACGCGTTCATCGTCTCGATCGTGCTATTCACCGTCGGGGGGCTCTTCGCGCTCTACGAGGCGTACCACAAGTGGCACGAGGTGCATGAGGGCCATGAGAACGAGCTGCTGACGAGCCAGTGGAAATGGGTTCCGATCGTCGTGCTCCTGGCCGCGATCGCCATGGAGTCGTACTCGTTCCGCACCGCGATCGTCGAGTCCAATCACATCCGAGGCCGGGTGGGGTGGGTTCAGTTCGTCCGTCGGGCCAGGGCTCCTGAGCTTCCGGTCGTGCTGCTCGAAGACTTCGCGGCGCTCATCGGCCTGATGTTGGCCATGTTCGGCGTCGGCATGACGCTGCTCACTCACAACGGCTACTGGGACGTCGTCGGCACCGCTGGCATCGGCGTGCTGCTGGTGCTGGTGGCGATCGTCCTCGCTGTCGAGACGAAGAGTCTCCTGCTGGGCGAGTCCGCGCTCGACGAACAAGAGGCGCTGATCGAGGAGACGCTTCGCGACAGCCCGGGAATCGGCGAGGTCCTCAACATGCGAACGCTCCACGTCGGACCCGAAGAGCTCCTCATCGCCGTCAAGATCGCCGTCACCGACACCGAGTCGGCGGCCGACGTCGCCCGCGCGATCAACGCCGCCGAGGAACGCATCCGCGCGGCCATCCCCGGCGCCCGGTACATCTTCATCGAGCCAGATATCAAACACCTGGCGTGAGCCCTTTACCCTTGTCGCATGGACTTCAAGGTTGCTGATCTGTCACTCGCCGAGTTCGGACGTACCGAGATCACTCTCGCCGAGCACGAGATGCCCGGCCTCATGGCGATGCGGGCGCGATACGGCGAGAGCAAGCCGCTCGCTGGGGCGAAGATCGCCGGCTCGCTGCACATGACGGTGCAGACGGCGGTGCTCATCGAGACGCTGACCGCGATCGGCGCCGAGGTGCGCTGGGCCAGCTGCAACATCTTCTCGACCCAAGACCACGCAGCGGCAGCGATCGCGGTCGGCCCCGACGGCACCCCCGACGACCCGAGGGGCGTCCCGGTGTTCGCCTGGAAGGGCGAGACGCTCGCCGAGTACTGGTGGTGCACCAACCAGATCCTCACCTGGCCGGGCGGCGACGGCCCAAACATGATCCTGGACGACGGCGGTGACGCGACGCTGCTCATCCACCTCGGTGTCGAGTACGAGAAGGAGGGGTCCGTCCCCTCGCCCGACTCGACCGACAACAGCGAGCTCAAGGAGATCCTCGCCCTCCTGACGCAGCAGCTAGGCGAGACCCCGACCAAGTGGACGTCGGTGGCCAACGGCATCAAGGGCGTCACCGAGGAGACGACGACCGGCGTGCACCGGCTGTACGAGCGGCAGCGTGACGGCGCGCTCCTGTTCCCGGCGATCAACGTCAACGACGCGGTCACCAAGTCGAAGTTCGACAACAAGTACGGCTGCCGCCACTCGCTGATCGACGGCATCAACCGTGCGACCGACGTGCTCATCGGCGGCAAGGTCGCCGTCGTCTGCGGTTACGGCGACGTCGGCAAGGGCTGCGCGGAGTCGCTGCGCGGCCAGGGCGCGCGCGTCGTCATCACCGAGGTCGACCCGATCTGCGCTCTGCAGGCGGCGATGGACGGTTACCAGGTCGCCACGCTCGACGAGGTGATCGGCGAGGCCGACATCGTGATCACCGCGACGGGTTGCTACAAGGTCGTGACGGCCGAGCAGATGAGCCGCCTCAAGCACCAGGCGATCCTCGGCAACATCGGGCACTTCGACAACGAGCTCGACATGGCCGGTCTCGCGGCGTACCCCGGCGTCGAGCGCAAGACGGTCAAGCCGCAGGTCGACCTGTGGACCTTCCCCGACGGCAAGACGATCATCGTGCTCAGCGAAGGCCGGTTGATGAACCTCGGCAACGCGACCGGCCACCCGTCATTCGTCATGTCGAACTCGTTCACCAATCAGGTGCTCGCCCAGATCGAGCTCTTCACCAAGACCGACGAGTACCCGACCGACGTCTACACGCTGCCCAAGCACCTCGACGAAGAGGTCGCCAGGCTGCACCTCGACGCGCTCGGCGTCTCGCTCACGACGCTCACCGACGAGCAGGCGAAGTACCTCGGAATCTCGGTCGACGGCCCGTTCAAGTCCGACCAGTACCGCTACTGACCCGAGAGATCCCCAAAGTGGCTCCAGTTTGGCTCGGCTCCGCCGGCCAAACTGGAGCCACTTTGGGTTTCGGGCGGAACCGTCTCGGATGCCTCGGAGGTCTCGTTCGGTGAGAGGCTGACCGGACGATGGACGAGGGGTGCGCGGCGTGACGAAGGACGCTGACTACTCGGCCTACGTCTCGGCGCGCTGGCACGTCCTCGTGCGTGCGGTCGTCTTGCTCGGCGTCTCGCGGGCCGAGGCCGAGGACGTCGTGCAGTCGGCTCTCGAGCGGTGCTATCGCTCGTGGCGGTCGGTGTCTGACGCCACTGACCCCGACGCGTATGTCTACCGCGTCGTCGTGAACACCCTGATGACCAGCCGGAAACGTCGGTGGTGGGGCGAGCGGCCGACCGCGGCGGTGCCCGAGCCCGATCCCACGGGCGATCTGGCCGACCGGGCTGCCGTCAGCACGTCGGTGCTCTCGGCCCTCGCCCGGCTGTCGCCGGAGCATCGGGAGGTGCTGGTCCTGAGGTTCTTCGCCGACCTCAGCGAGCGGCAGACGTCGGAGGCGCTCGACATCCCTGCGGGCACGGTCAAGAGCCGCGTCTCGCGTGCGCTCGCTCAGTTCGCGGCCGACCCGGCGGTCGCCGGCCTCTTCGACCACGAGGAGATGTGAGATGACGATCGAGACGCAGACGCGTGACGTGCTGCTTCGGGCGGCCGACGAGATCGAGGTGCAGCCGCCGCCCGTGGACGCGCTGCTCGGCTCCGCCGCTCGCCGACGCCGCCGGATCGCCGCGGTCGTCGCCGGCCTGAGCGCTGCCGCCGTCGTTGTCGCTGTCGCGATCGTCAGCAGCCGGGGAGGCAACGCTGCGACGCCACCGACCACGCCTCCACCCGCGCCGACGACCGCCCCGGGCACTCGCCTCGTGGGCTTGAACGGCGTCATGGCCTCCGTGCCCGGGGCCTGGGCGAACAACAGGGTTAAGTGCGGAACGCCGATGGGCGACACCGTCATCTGGGACACCGACGCTGTCCGGCTATGTCAGGTCGTCCCCCGTCCCGAGGTCTCGGTCCTCCAGATCGTCGACGTCGGTCAGAACAACTCTGCGCTCGTGCTCGCCCAGCAGGCCCACGAACCGGTGACTGTCGGCGGCCGCGAGGCGTATCGGATGCCCACGCGTCCGTTCGCGCCGTCGTGCCCGATGTCCACTCAGGGCCACCCCGTCCAGTGCCCCTATCCGCGGTACGAGGGAACGCTCTACGTCCCAAGCCTCGGCGTCGTCCTCTTCGCGTCGTCGCCGCACCGCGGCGTCGTCGACCCCATCCTCGACTCGGCCCGGCTCATCCCCGACGGCTACGTGGCGATCCCGGTGACCACCACGGCCAATGAGTTGGAGGCTCTCGGGCTCCGGGTCGACCTTCCGGACGGACTCGGGCCCGACCGGGTTCTGCCGACCGATCCCGAGGTCGGCAGCGTCGTCGCAGTCGGCTCCACAGTGTCGATGATCGACACGCGGGTGCGGGCCTGCTGCATCGGCAGTGTGGTCGTCGAGCTCAGTCGCGCGCGCGCCGAGTGCGGCCCGACGGGTGGCGCGATGGTGACCGCGCTGGCCAGCCGCGCCCCGCTCGAAGACCAGGTCGTCCTCGAACTCGTGAGCGAAGGCCGCGTCGTCGGTCGGTCGGACCCGACCACGCTGTCGTCTGCGGTCGCGACCGGGCTCTCGGCCGTCGTGTCGAAGCCGAACGACGGCTCCGTCGATCTCTACCTCCGCAGTTGGCCCGACGACGATCCCGCATCGTCGATGGCACGCATTCATAACGTCTCGCTCCGACTGCCGCCTGGAGAGGTCTGCTACTGACCGCCGACCACGTACGCTGTCGATACCTGCCGATTCCGCGCGAATGCGAGGGAGAATGGGCAGGAATGCAACGTTTGTCGAGCCGGCGGGGATGAGAGGGGCGTCTAGTGGAGGCGGTGCGGACCCATCGCGGCAAGGTGCTTGTCGTCGACGACGACTCCTCCCTGTCCGAGATGCTTACGATCGTCCTGAGACAAGAGGGCTTCGAGCCGAAGAGCGTCGGCAGCGGCGACAAGGCCATGGCCGTCGTGCGCGAGTTCCGCCCTGATGTCGTCCTGCTCGACCTGATGCTGCCGGGCAAAGACGGCGTCGATGTCTGCCGCGAGATCCGCGCCGAGTCGGGCGTGCCCATCATCATGCTGACTGCCAAGAGCGACACGATCGACGTCGTCGTCGGGCTCGAGTCCGGCGCCGACGACTACGTCATCAAGCCGTTCAAGCCGAAGGAGCTCGTGGCTCGCATCCGCGCGCGGCTGCGCAAGTTCGAGGAGTCGGCGCCGGAGTCGCTCACGGTCGGCGACCTCGTCATCGACGTCGCGGGCCACACGGTCAAGCGGGCCGGCGAGAGCCTGTCGCTGACGCCGCTCGAGTTCGACCTCCTCGTCTGCCTGGCTCGCAAGCCATGGCAGGTCTTCACCCGCGAGGTGCTGCTCGAGCAGGTCTGGGGCTACCGACACGCCGCCGACACCCGCCTCGTCAACGTGCATGTGCAGCGGCTTCGGTCGAAGGTCGAGATCGACCCCGAGAACCCCGAGATCGTCCTCACGGTGCGCGGCGTCGGCTACAAGGCTGGCGAGGCGGGCTAAGCCCCATGTCGAGCGAGACCGCGACGCGGTCGACGAGTCCCGGTCAGCACGACGCCGACCCGCCGCCGGACGGCGCGGGTGGCGCCGTCCGATCGATCGAGCACGCACTCGCGCGGGCTGGCTCGATCGCACTTGCGCCCGTC
>DATIOH010000101.1:0-4678 GCA_035473375.1 Nocardioidaceae bacterium
ACGCGCGTCAGGCAACCGAGACAAGCCCCGGTGAGTCGGCGTCGACGTGACGCGCGTACGCGAGTCGTGACCTGACGACCCGCCTCCGGATCGTCGGGCTCGTCGCCGGGCATGCTCCTCGCGGCGTGCAGTGGACCTAGATGTCGTAGTAGAGCTCGAACTCGTGCGGGTGCGGGCGCAGCGAGACGGGGAGCACCTCGTTGTCGCGCTTGTACGTGATCCACGTGTCGATCAGGTCGGGGGTGAACACGTCGCCCTCGAGCAGGAAGTCGTGGTCTGCCTCGAGTGCGTTGAGCACCTCGGTGAGCGAGCCGGGAACCTGCTGGACTTCCTGGTGCTCGTCCGGCGGAAGCTCGTAGAGGTCCTTGTCGATCGGCGTGGGCGGCTCGATCTTGTTCTTGATGCCGTCGAGCCCAGCCAAGAGCATCGCGGAGAACGCAAGGTACGGGTTCGCCGACGGGTCGGGGCAGCGGAACTCGATCCGCTTCGCCTTCGGGTTTGCGCCGGTGATCGGGATCCGGATGCAGGCCGACCGGTTGCGCTGGCTGTAGACCAGGTTGACCGGGGCCTCGAAGCCCGGCACGAGCCGGTGGTACGAGTTCACCGTCGGGTTCGTGAACGCCAGCAGCGACGGGGCATGCGCGAGGAGGCCGCCGATGTAGTAGCGGGCCATGTCGCTCAGGCCGGCGTAGCCCGACTCGTCGTAGAACAGCGGGTCGCCGTCAGCCCAGATCGACTGATGGCAGTGCATGCCGGAGCCGTTGTCGCCGAAGATCGGCTTGGGCATGAAGGTCGCCGTCTTGCCGTTGCGCCAGGCGACGTTCTTGACGATGTACTTGAACTTCATGATGTTGTCGGCCGTGGTGAGCAGCTCGTCGAACCGGAAGTTGATCTCCGCCTGGCCGGCGGTGCCGACCTCGTGGTGCTGCCGCTCGACGATCAGTCCGGACGTCTCGAGCTCAGTCGTCATCTCGGCGCGCAGGTCTGCGAAGTGGTCGTAGGGCGGCACCGGGAAATATCCGCCCTTGTAACGCACTTTGTAGCCGCGGTTGTCGGACTCGTTGCCGCTGTTCCAGGCGCCCGCCACCGAGTCGATGTGGTAGTACCCCTCGTGCGCCTTCGTGTCGAAGCGAACGCTGTCGAACACGTAGAACTCGGCCTCGGGCGCGAAGTACGCGGTGTCGCCAATGCCGGTGCTCTTGAGGTACGCGGCGGCCTTGCGGGCGATGTTGCGCGGGTCGCGGCTGTAGGCCTCACCGGTCAGCGGGTCGTGGATGAAGAAGTTGACGACCAGGGTCTTCTCGGCTCGGAACGGGTCGAGGTACGCCGTCGTGGGGTCCGGGAAAAGGGCCATGTCGGACTCGTGGATGGCCTGGAAACCGCGGATCGACGAGCCATCGAACATCAGGCCGTCGTCGAAGACCGCCTGGTCGAAGGTCGAGATCGGCACTGTGAAGTGCTGCATGATCCCGGGCAGATCGCAGAACCGGACGTCGACGTGGGCGACTCCCTCGTCCTTGATGTACTTGAGCAACTCGTCGCTGTTCGCGAACATTCATCCTCCTCGCCGGCCGCGTAACCGACTGGCTCGCCGGTCCCTTGGCGACGACAGTAGGCACGGGCAATTTCCCCGCAGTGTCTGCTGTGTTTCAGGGGTGTTACGTTGCCGCTCGTGTCTGTGCCAGCCGATGTCGATGACTACCCGGGCAAGCGACTGGGCCTGCCCGCGTCCGGTCCCGGCTCGGTCGCCGGGTGGGGAAGGCGGCTGTTGGCGTTGTTCATCGACTGGACGATGTCCAGACTCGTCGTTGCGGTGTTCCTCGGTCAAGGGGTGATCGTCCCAGGCACCGATCGGCAGACCGGCGACGTGCTCTTTCTGCCGATTTTGGTGCTTGGGCTCGAGATCTGGCTGCTGACGGCGTTGCTGGGCGGCTCCGCAGGGCAGTTGATGTTGGGCGTGATCGTCCGCCGGGTCGACGGCGGGGCTCTCGGGGCCTGGCCCGCCCTCATCCGCACCGTCTTGATCTTGCTTGTCATCCCGCCAGTGATCTACAACCCCGATCGACGAGGGCTGCACGACCTCGCCGTCGACAGCGTCGCCGTGATGCGCCGCTAGGACTTGCGGAAACTCGAGGTCCGCTTCCAGATCGGCGCCCAGAGGCGGTGGGGGACCAGGTCGAGCAGCTTCATCGTCACGGCCATCGGCAGCGGGAACACCGTCTCCGGCCGGCCGCTCTCGATGCCGTCGGCGATTGCCTTCGCCGCGTCGTCGGCCTCGATCAGGAAGGGCATCGAGAAGCTGTTCTCATCGGTCAGCTCGGACTTCACGAAGCCTGGCGAAATCCACTGGACGTTGACGCCGGTCGGCGCGAGGTCGGCTCGCATCGACTCGGCCAGGTTGATCAGCGCCGCCTTCGTGGCGCCGTATGCCTCGGCTTGGGGGATGCCGCGATAGCCGGCCACCGACGAGACGATGACGATCGTGCCGGCGTCACGTTGGAGCATGCGGGGGAGGACGGCAGCGATGCAGGAGTTGACGCCGAGCAGATTGACCTCGACATGCCGCCGGAACGCGTCCGCGTCCCAGTTGCGGACGTCGGTCTGCTCCCAGATCCCGGCGTTGAGGACGGCGACGTCGATGTCGCCGATCTGCTCACGCACCTGGTCCGCGGCATCGAGCACCGCCTGATGGTCGGTGACGTCGAGGGGCACGACCGTCATGCGGCCTCGGCTGAGCTCGTCGAGCCGGTCCTGACGCCGCGCCGAGACCGCGACGACGGCGTGACGGTCGACCAACTCCTCAGCCAAGGCGGCGCCGATGCCGCTCGACGCGCCCGTGATCCAGACGCGCGAGGAGTCCAAGCTTGGGCTCATCGAGTCCCTCTCTGCTCTCGGTGGGGCAGTCTCCGGACCACGGGCAGGCCGCGCAGCCAGAGGACGACGCCGTGCAGCCGGATCAGCGCCGAGACGCGCAGCGGCATCAGCGGCTGCGTGACGGCCGCCCGCACGATGCCGACGGCGGTGACCGGCTCGGGTCGGCCGACGAAGCTTCCGCTGAACACCACGCGGCCATCCTGCCGGAGGGTCACGAACGCGCCGACCTTGTCGCCACGCAGCACGAACTTCAAGGTGTACTCGCCGAACACGCCGAAGAACGGCGACACGTAGAACTTCTTATCGGCCCGTCCGCGACCTTCGTCGTCAAGTTCGAGGACATATGCGTGCCGCTCGCCGTATGTGTTGTGCACCTCGGCCACGACTCCCTCGAGGATGCCGTCGGCCGCGTAGCACCAGTAGACCGTCAGCGGGTCGAATACGTAGCCCAGGCTGCGCGCATTCGCGAGCATGACGATGCGGTGCGCGGTCCAGGCGACGCCTTGGTCGGCGAGGAAGCGTCTCACGTTGTCGCCGAGCGAGCCGTCTGCCGGGCCGAGATGATCACGGGCCTCGACGGACGCGAGCGGTCTCAGTGCCGGGGGAGCGACGTCTGGGTCGTCGGCGTCGACAAGCCACTGATGCGCCCGGTAGGCGAAGGAGTGGCGCAGCGGATGGAACCGGGCGTGGCGAACCCGGCCGCGCACAATCGCCGGCAGACGCGGCTCAGTCGCGGCGCGGAGACGGCTGTCGCTCGACGGTCGCCGTGCGAGATCGGTCACCAGACCGCTCCGAAATGCTCCGCGGCGGCGACGCCTGAGCGGCAGCCGTCCTCGTGGAAGCCCCAGCCGTGGTACGCCCCGGCGAATGCGGTCCGGTCGCCGTTCAGGCCGGGCAGGCGACGCTGTGCGGCGACCGCGTCCTGGGTGTAGAGCGGGTGCGCGTACTCCATCGTGGCGAAGACCGACGTCGGCTCGACCCGACGGGCGCCGTTGAGCGTGACCACCAGCGGTGCTGACTCTGGATGGTGTTGGAGCCGGTTCATCCAGTAGCTCACCTGCACCTCCTCGGTCGACTCGTCGCAGTGCTCCATGCGGAAGTTCCAGCTGGCGCGCTCCGCGCGGTGAGGGCTCAGCGCCGTGTCGTCAGTGTGCAGCTGGGTGAGGTTCCGCGTGTAGTTGAACGCCCCCAGCACCTCGAACTCTTCGTCGGTCGGGTCGCTCAGGATACGCAGAGACTCGTCGGCGTGCCCGGCCAGAATCACCTGGTCGAAGCGGCTCTCGTGGCCGCGGTCGTCGGTGAGCACCACGCAGTCGGCCTTGCGGGCGACCGAGACGACGTCCGAGCCTGTCCGCACGTCGGGGAGGGTCGCGCGGATCCGGTCGACATAGGTCCGCGAGCCGCCATCGACGACCTGCCACTGAGGAGCGTCACCGAGCGTCAGGAAGCCGTGGTGGCGGAGGAAGGCGAAGAGGTACGCGGCCGGGTAGTCGAGCGCGTCGCGGCTACCGCTGGACCAGACACAGGCGACGATCGGCAGCGCGTAGTGCTGGACGAACCGGCTGCCGAATCCCTCGCGGCGCAGGAACTCCCCGTACGTCTCGGGTGAGTCAGGGAGATGGCGCACGAGCGACAGGGCGGCCTTCTGGAACCGCCGAACGTCGCGCAGAAGGCGCCAGTGGCGTGGGTCGGCGATGCGTCGTCGCTGCGCGAACACCCCGCTGGCGCCGCGCCCGCCGACGTAGGCGAGTCCGCAGCCCTGACACGAGATCGCCATGCTCATCTCGGTCGGACGGGTGCCGAC
>DATIOH010000102.1:0-3107 GCA_035473375.1 Nocardioidaceae bacterium
GCGCGCGATGTCGACGGTCCCCCCGAGCGCTTCCGCCCGCTCGCGCATGCCGCGGATTCCGCTGCCGTCGGTGTCGGCGAAGTCGGGTGCGACGCCGCGCCCGTCGTCGGCGATCTCGAGGTCGACCGCCGACGCCCCGACGACGACCGACACGGTCGCCGACCGAGCCCCGCTGTGCCGCACGATGTTGGTCACCGCCTCCTGGATGATCCGGTACGCCGCGACCTCGATCGCGGAGGGGAGCCCTGACGTGTCGCCCTCCACATGTGCCTGGAGCTCGACGCCCGCCTGCCGGGTTCGGCCGACGAGTTCGTCGAGCGCAGCGAGCCGCGCGACCGGCACCCGCGGCGCCTCCTCGTCATCGGCACGCAGCACGCCGATCAGCGCCCGCAGCTCGATCAGCGCCTCCTTGCTCGCGTCCTTGATCGTCGCGAGCGCTGTCTCGACCTGCTCGGGCTTGCGGTCGACGAGATGCAGCGCGACTCCCGCCTGGACGTTGATCAACGACATGTGGTGCGCGACGACGTCGTGCAGCTCGCGGGCGATCCGCAGCCGCTCCTCTCCGACCTGCCGACGGGCCCGCTCGGCTCGGGTGCGTCGCATCTCGACGACGTTCACTCGGCGCACCCGGATCAGCTCGCCGACCGCGAGGATCGCCAAGCCCCATGCGAGCACGCCGAGTGCCCAGCCCCACGTCAGCGACTGATCGTCGAACACGACGCGAGCGATCCCTGACAGGACAAGGGCCAGACTGACCGCCACCCAGCCGGCGGTTCGATTGCCGAGCGCGATGTTGACCACGACCGCGATCAGGAACGCCGTGAACACCGGCCCGTACGGGTATCCGCGGGCGAGGTAGACGAACGTCACGACGGTGACGAACGACAGCACGGCCTGCGGGCACCGTCGGATCGTCAGCAGCGAGATCGGGCCGACGACGAGCAGCAGGATGGCAAAGGCGTCGATGTCGGTCGCGTCGCTCTGGTTATGGGACGCCCCGATGCTGCCGACGACCTGGATCACGGCGAGCAGGAAGGGGCCGACGGTCGCAAGGAAGCGACCGCGTGGCCGTCCGTTCGCGCGGTCGTGCCTCACCCGGTCACCGTAGGCGGGCGGCCATCAGCGTGTCATCGGCCGGCTGTCGCAGCGCTGTGTACTGCGAGCGGAGTACGGCGGACGGCTCGCTGAGGTTCGTGAAAGCCTGGGCGGCATGCGCGGAGCGACGATCGCGAGATGCGCGGCGGCCACGGCCGTCCTCGCGGTCGTGGCCGGCTGCGGAGGTGGGGACGGCGGCGACAAGCAGGCAGACCCGCCAGCGACTGGCCCTGCTGTCATCACGGTGACCAGCGCCGCGTTCGACGAGGGCCAGCCGATTCCCGACATGTACAGCTGCGACGGTGCCGAGGTGTCGCCGCCGCTCGCGTGGTCAGGAGTCCCCAGCGCCGCGGCAGCGCTTGCGCTCGTCGTCGACGACCCGGATGCGCCGGGTGGTGCGTTCGTGCACTGGCTGGTCGCGAACATCGACCCCGGTGCGAGCGCCGTCGACGAAGGGGCGACGCCGGCCAGCGGTGTCGAAGTCGCCAACTCCTCGGGCGACGTGTCGTATGCAGGTCCGTGCCCACCGAGCGGCACCCACCACTATCGGTTCACGGTCTATGCCCTGAGCGAAGCCATCGACGTCACGCCTGACAGCAGCCTCTACGACGTGTTCAGCGCGATCGACGACGCGTCGGTCGGCCACGGCACGCTGACTGGCACCTACACGCACCGCTGACGACATCGCCGCGAGCGGCACTGTCGGCCGCGCCTGCCATCGTGAGCTCATGAACACCTGGTCGCAGCTGCTCATCGACCAACTCGACTTCTACCTGCAGGCCCACCTGCTCCCGCGCCTCGCCGGGTTGACCGACGACGAGTACTTCTGGGAGCCGGTCGACGGCTGCTGGTCTGTCCGTCGTCGAGACGACGGGCAATGGTTCATCGAGTCGAGCTGGCCCGATCCATTGCCTGATCCAGAGCCAGTCACCACGATCGCCTGGCGGCTCTGCCATATCGGAGTCGAGGGCATCGCCACTCGGGTCAGCGCGTACTTCGGCGACGGCAGTCTCCCCGAGGGTCTCGGGATGTTCGACGAGCGGCATCTTCCGCCCGTGCCCGGCACTGCCGCCGACGCAGTCGTCCTGCTGGAGACGGCTTATGACCGGTGGCGCGGCGGCCTCGCCGAGCTCGACGACGAGCAGTTTCTTCGCCCGCTCGGGCCGGTCGGAGAGAACTTCGCTGATGACCCCTTGGCAGCACTGGTGTTGCACGTCAGCCGCGAGACGATGCACCACGGCGGCGAGATCGGGGTGCTTCGTGACCTCTATCGCGCGAAGTTCCGCTAGCGGCTGACCTCGACGCGGCCGGTCAGTCGCCGCCGTTTCCGCCGAACAGACTGCGCGGGTCCGCTCCGAGCTTGTCGATGGCGACGTCGCGGCAGAGTTGGAGCCACGCCTGCCTGGCGGTGAAGCGAACCACCCACCACTCGCCCGAGTCGCGCCAGTACAGCGTCTCCGCGGCTTGGATTCCGCCGTTGCCATAGGCGTCGGGATCGAACTCCGATGCTGGCTGAGCGCGCAGCCAGTCGCATGCCCGGTACCCGACCGCAAGCTTCTCGTCGTCCGACATGCGGATGTGCGTCCGGCTGAGATACGACTGCTCGTACTTCCACTGCAAGAAGTGCGGAAATGCCCAGATACCGCCGATGACGGTGGAGACGACAAGAAATCCGACGGTTGCGCGCTTCCATCGCCCGATCTGGCCCCACCAGCGCCGCGTCTCGCGGAAGTAGCGCGGCTCGCCCTCCACCCGACCGGGAATGGTCGCCGACGTCGAATCCGACCCCTCCATATCGGGATTCTGACACCCTGAACGGGTACGGGAGACGGGAATGTCGTTGAGCGTTCATCTGTTGACGACAGGTGACTGACTTCCACGAGAGGATTCCGATGAGCACCACCAATCTGACCGGCGACACCTTCATGGAGACCGTCCAGGGCGACGGAATCGTGTTGGTTGACTTCTGGGCGGCCTGGCGCGGTCCGTGTCGGCAGTTCGGCCCGATCTTC
>DATIOH010000103.1:0-16496 GCA_035473375.1 Nocardioidaceae bacterium
TGCGGGCGTGGTCGTGGCGCCGGAGCATCGGGGCCGCGGAGTGGGCGGCGTGCTGATGGACGCGATGATCGAGCGGGGGCGCGAGCTCGGTTTTGTGCTGTCGGCGCTCTATGCGGCCACCGTGCCCGTCTATCGGCAGCGCGGCTACGAGGTCGCGGGCGCCCAGTATCGCCTGAGTCTCGACGCCCGACTGCTTCGCGAACTCCGGGGCGGATCCGTCACGCTGCGCGAAGCGACCGTCGACGACGCCGAGCGAATCATCGACCTGACCCGTGATCACTACGCCCGAGCACGCGACAACGGCCCAAAGGCCGACACCCTCGACGATCTGCGCGACGAGCTCGCCGACCCAGGCATCTTCGCGTATGTCGCCGACCGCGGCTTCGTCCAGTATGCGTGGGACGGCTCGGACCTCGCCGTATACCGGCTGATCGCCGACGACCCGGACACTGCGCGCGCCCTCTGGGCGGTCGTCGGCTCTGGCTCGTCGATCGCGAAGACGGTCTACGCCTACACGTCGCCCGACGACCCGGTGGTGCACTTGCTGGGCGACGGAGTGGTCAGCGACATGAGGGTCAGCCGCTGGATGCACCGGTGCCTCGATGCCACGGCCGCGATCGAGGGCAGGGGCTATCCCGTCGCGACCGACATCGACGTGCCGATCGTCCTCAACGATGCACAAGTGCCCAGCAACTGCGTCGCGGGCCGCCTCACGGTGGCCGGCGGCAAGGGTCAACTGATCCTCGGGCCGCCGGCGAACGATGCGGTGCGGCTTGGCGCCAACGGACTCGCCGCCCTCTATGCGGGCACGCCGACGGCGACACTTCGCGCGGCCGGACTGCTGTCGGGCGGTGCGGACGAAGCCCACGCGATGCTCGACGCAGCGTTCGCGGGACGACCTGCGTACATGCACGAGTACTTCTGACAACCTCCGACGAACCTTGGCGACAGGGAGTCTGGCGGCCGGGGAGCCGGCGCGGCCCGAATCGGGCGATTCGCCCGAGCGTGTTACGCGTGAGACTGCTGTGACGATCGCGTAGCCTCGTCGCCATGGCGACCCGAACGTCTTCCCCGTCGGGTTCGCGAAGCACGAGTTCGCGATCCGGCACGTCTCGGGGCCAGACCCGGCGCCCGGCGTCGACGAAGCGGAGCAAGAGCAAACGCTCTCGCTCCCGGTCGTCGTCGCGGCGCATGGGGCCTGGTCCGCTGACGCGCATGTTCTCGGCCGTCGGTCGCGGGCTCGGCTCAATCTGGCTCGGCATCGCGCACCTGCTGGGCGCTCTTGTCCGCGCGCTCGGGTCGACGGCGCGCGACCTCGACCCCGAGCACCGTCGCGACGGGATCGGGCTGAGCCTGATCGGCGTGGCCGTGGTCGTGGGCGCTGCCGAGTGGTGGCGGCTGCCCGGCTCGGTCGGAAACGGCATGCGGGCAGCAGTCGAGGGCAGCGTCGGCGTGGCCGCGTACGCCATGCCCTTCGTGCTCGTCGGCTTCGCCATCAAGATCCTGCGCCGGCCGTCGGTCGACGTGCCCAAGGGACGTCCGATCATCGGCTGGACTGCCGTCTCGCTCGGCGTCCTCGGCCTCATCCACATCCAGCACGGACTGCCGCGCCCACGGGGCGACGCCGGCGGTTACGAAGGGATGCGCGAGGCGGGCGGCGCGATCGGCTACGTGAGTTCCGCCCTCCTCACCGATCTTTTCCGGACGACGGCCATCGCCGTGCCGCTGCTCGTGCTCCTCACCGTCTTCGGATTGCTCGTGGTCACGGCCACGCCGATCTACCAGATCCCCGAGCGGCTGCGCACAGCTCGCGACTGGATCCTCGGCCGCAGTGCACAGGAAGACGAGGAGGAGGAGACACCCGACCTCGACGCGGTCGAGCCCGTCGAGCCGCTCGTACGGCGCCGCCCACGTCGCCGCGTCGGAGCCTTCGCCGAGTCTGACGATGACGAAGACTCCGCCGCCGAACCCGACTTCGAACCGCTCGAAGGACGCGAGCTCGGCAAGCGGGGCTCGGCCGACGGCTCGCTTGAGCCACCTCCGCACACCCCGCTGCCGCAGCGGGTCGAGCAGCTCAGCCTCTCGGGCGACATCGCCTACACCCTTCCCGGCAATAGCCTGCTCAAGGAGGGCAGCGTCCACAAGGCGCGCTCCCAGGCATCTGACGCGATCGTCGGCCGGCTCTCCGAGGTGCTCGATCAGTTCGAGATCGATGCCCAGATCACCGGCTACACCCGCGGTCCGACCGTCACGCGGTACGAGGTCGAGCTGGGGCCTGCGGTGAAGGTCGAGAAGGTCACCGCCCTCAGCAAGAACATCGCCTACGCCGTCGCGAGCGCCGATGTGCGGATCCTCTCGCCCATCCCCGGCAAGTCCGCGATCGGCGTCGAGATCCCTAACACCGACGCCGAGCTGGTCTCGCTCGGCGACGTGTTGCGGGCGCGCACGTCGCGCAGCGACTCGCACGCGATGCTGATTGGACTCGGTAAGGACGTCGAGGGCGGCTTCGTCACCGCCAACCTGTCGCGGATGCCGCACCTGCTGGTGGCGGGAGCCACGGGCTCCGGCAAGTCGAGCTTTATCAACTCGATGATCTGCTCGCTGTTGATGCGCTCGACGCCCGACGAGGTGCGGATGATCATGGTCGACCCCAAGCGGGTCGAGCTCACGCACTACGAGGGCATCCCGCACCTGATCACGCCGATCATCACCCACCCGAAGAAGGCCGCCGAGGCCCTTCAGTGGGTGGTCCGCGAGATGGACCAGCGCTACGACGACCTCGCCAACTTCGGCTATCGGCACGTCGACGACTTCAACAAGGCGGTGCGGGCCGGGGCCGTCAAGATTCCCCCGGGCAGCGAGCGGGTGCTGACGCCGTACCCGTACCTGCTGGTGGTCGTCGACGAGCTTGCCGACCTGATGATGATCGCGCCGCGCGACGTCGAGGACGCGATCGTGCGAATCACCCAGCTCGCTCGGGCCGCCGGCATCCATCTGGTGCTCGCGACGCAGCGGCCGTCGGTCGACGTCGTCACCGGCCTGATCAAGGCAAACGTGCCGAGCCGGCTTGCCTTCGCCACCTCGTCGCTGGCCGACAGCCGGGTGATCCTCGATCAGCCGGGCGCCGAGAAGCTCGTCGGACGCGGCGACGCGCTGTTCCTGCCGATGGGCGCCAGCAAGCCGATGCGAGTCCAGGGCGCGTGGGTCACCGAGACGGAGATCCACGACGTCGTCAAGCACTGCAAGGACCAGCTCGCCCCCACCTATCGCGACGACGTCACGGTGCCCCAGCAGTCGAAGCGCGAGCTCGACGACGACATCGGCGACGACCTCGATCTGGTCGTCCAGGCCGTCGAGCTGGTTGTCACGACCCAGTTCGGCTCGACGTCGATGCTGCAGCGCAAGCTCCGCGTCGGCTTCGCCAAGGCCGGTCGGCTGATGGACATCATGGAAAGCCGGGGCGTTGTCGGGCCGTCGGAGGGGTCGAAGGCGCGTGACGTGCTAGTCAAGCCCGACGATCTCGACGCTGTCATCGCAACGCTTCAGGGGGAATGACGTGGCTATGACTGATCTGAACGTCCGCCGCAGAGCCGGCCTCGTGGGTCTGCTCGCGGCGGGCTCGCTCGTCTTCGCTGCGGCATACGGATGGATCTATCTGCGCTCGCACGACGGTCGGGCGATGGCCGTAGCGGCGGTGTTGGCGGCCGTCGGGCTGCTGCAGGCGTGGGAGTTCTCAAAGGCCCGGCAGCCGATGCTCGTCGCCGATGAGCGCGGTGTTCGCATCCGGCTGGGCTTGCGGTGGATCGGACTGACGTGGGCTGAGGTCGAGCGGGTCGAGGTGAGCGAGCGCGGGCCGATCCGCGATGGCCGAGTCGCGGTCGTCGCGCGCAATCTCGGCTCGGCGCTCGCTGACGCCGGACCGCGAGCTCGGGTGAGCGCGTGGCTCAACCGGCGGATGTACGGCGAGGCGCTGGTGGTTCCGTACGGGCTCACCACGACGATTTCCGTGGTCGACCCGGCGGCCGCCATCGATCGACTCTCCGGCGGGGCAGTGCTCGTGGTTCGCGCTGGCGACCTCGAGTCGCGGCGGGTCGAGCCCGCGGTCGTCGTGACCGCGGCCGACGAGGCGGTGACCCCGGCCCCTGACCAACCAGATACGCCGGACATGCACGACACGCCAGACAGGTCCGACGCGCAGCCGGAGCCGGGCCACGTCGTGGCGCGTCCGGACGTCGCCGCTGCGGCCTCCGCGTTGCCCCGACGACTGACGACCGCCGCCATGACGTCGACTGAGAGGTCCGGCGGTCGGCCCGGCGATGTGCCCGGCGATGTGCCCGGCGATGTGCCCAGCGTCGAGCGGCCGGCCGCGCGACGCGAAGAGGTGACCGTCGCGGGGCGGGGGCCGTTCGGGATCGTCGGCGACTTGGCGCTGTCGAACGACGCTGCCCACACGCCGACCTCGCTGCCCGAGATCGAGCAGTTGCGGCGGACACCCACATCCGGTCGCCCCCCGGGCGCCGCCAACAGCGTCGACGTCGACAGCACCGGTCGGGTCGACAACGTGTCGCTCATCATTGACGCGACGACAGATCTGTCCGCGCGGGCGATGCGCAAGGTGCGGCGGGCGCAGGCCCGTGACGGCGCCGAGGACGAGGAGGCTTCGAGTCCCGCGGAGACGCCGTGGACGACCGTGATCGGCGATCGGATCCGCGGCGCCCGGCTGCGCGCCGGCCTCGACGTCGACGAGCTGGCCGAGCGCACCCGCATCCGCGCGTTCGTGATCGAGTCGATCGAGGCCGATGACTTCACGCCGTGCGGCGGAGACTTCTACGCCCGCGGGCATCTGCGCACCCTCGCCCGTTACCTCAACACCGACGCCGAGGCGCTCGTGGCCGACTACGACGCCACCTTCGCGACATCCCCGGTGTCGCCTCGCGAGGTGTTCGAGGTCGAGCTGGCAACCGGCGGCTCGCGGTTGATGCGAGGCGGCGACCGCTCGCCGAACTGGGCCGCGATCGTGGCCGCAGTGCTCGTGTTGGGGCTGGTCTGGGGGATCGCCAAGTTCATCACCGACGGGGCCGGACAGCCGGGAGAGCTCTCGCCGCCGACCCGGACGGCCACCGGCCTCGGCTCGCCCGGTCCGGGCAACCCGCCGGTGACCGGGCCCGTCATGGCTCAGGTGAAGGTGAGCGTCGGCGCCGCCGACACCCGCGTCGTCGTGCGCGACCGGTTCAAGCAGATCCTGTTCGACGGTGTCATTGCACAGGGCACCGCGAAGAAGTTCCAGGGCGAGTCCCCGCTGCGCGTGATGGCAGCCGACGGAGGCGAGGTCTCGCTCAGCGTCAAGGGCAAGCCGCTCGGCGTGATGGGTGACCCCGGCGTCCGGGCCCGTGAGCGTGTTTCCGCCCACCCCCGCTGACCGCCCGGCACCAAGATCCGACCTTCAGCACGCTCCGGCGTGTTAGGCGTGGGATCTTGATGCCCGCGCGATGCCCCACAATGGGGGCGTGACGGCAGACCGGCAGAGCGTGGCGATCGTGAGCCTGGGGTGTGCCCGCAACGACGTCGACTCCGAGGAGCTTGCGGCCCGGCTCGAGGCCGACGGATTCGACCTCGTCGCCGAGGCGGCCGACGCCGACACAGTGCTCGTCAACACCTGCGGGTTCGTCGAGTCGGCGAAGAAGGACTCGGTCGACACCCTGCTCGAGGCCGCGGCTCTCAAAGGACCGGGAGGCGTTCAGTCGGTGGTCGCAGTCGGCTGCATGGCCGAGCGGTACGGCCATGAACTGGCAGCCGCGATGCCCGAGGCAGATGCCGTGCTCGGCTTCGATGACTACCCCGACATCGGAGCCCGCCTGCGTGCGGTGATCGCGGGGGAGCGGATCGAGGCGCACACGCCGCGCGACCGGCGCACGCTGCTGCCGATCAGCCCGGTCGACCGATCGACTCATGCGGCCGACTCGGGTCACGCGCTCCCCGGCCACGCGCTCCCCGGCCACGCGCTCCCCGGCCACGCGGTCGGCGCGCCAGACCTCCCTGACGGCGTCGCGCCGGCGAGCGGGCCGCGTGCGCTGAGACGTCGACTCGGCTCTGGCCCGATGGCGCCGGTGAAGCTTGCCTCGGGCTGTGACCGCCGATGCTCGTTCTGCGCCATTCCCCGCTTCCGCGGATCGTTCGTGTCGCGCTCGGCCGACGAGATCGTCGGCGAGGCATGCTGGCTGGCCGACCACGGGGTCCGCGAGCTCGTCCTCGTCAGCGAGAATTCCACCTCGTACGGCAAGGACCTCGGTGATCTCCGGCTCCTCGAGTCTCTGCTCGGCCGTCTGACGGCCGTCGACGAGATTGCGCGGGTGCGCGTCTCCTACCTCCAGCCGGCCGAGATGCGGCCGTCGCTGGTCGAGGTGATCGGCTCGACACCCGGGGTCGCCGCCTACTTCGACCTCTCGTTCCAACACGCTTCGCCGACGGTCCTGCGGCGGATGCGCCGCTTCGGCGACGCCGACCGGTTCCTCGATCTGCTGGCGCTCATTCGGCGCATCGCCCCGGCCGCAGGGATTCGCAGCAACTTCATCGTCGGCTTCCCCGGCGAGACCGAAGACGACGTCGCCGGCCTGAAGGCATTCCTCACCGACGCTCGACTCGATGCCGTCGGCGTCTTCGGCTACTCCGACGAGGACGGCACGGAAGCCGTCGGGCTCGACGGCCACCACGATGCCGCGGAGATCGCAGCCCGGCTGTCCGACGTCGAACGGCTCGCCGAGGAATTGACCGCACAGCGCGCCGAAGACCGAGTCGGCGAACTGGTCGACGTCCTCGTGGAGGCGGTCGACCAGGGACTGGTCGAAGGCCGAGCGGCCTCTCAGGGGCCCGAGGTAGACGGCTCGACGAGCCTGGTCGCAGTGCCGGAATCGGTGCAAGTGGGCGATCTCGTCTCGGCTCGGGTCGTGGCGAGTTCTGGCGTCGACCTCGTCGCAGACGTAGTGAGGCAATAAGTTGTGAGCGTGCCTGCCCAGCCGGCCCGGCCGAGCAACTGGACCCTCGCGAACGGGCTCACGACTCTGCGGATCGTCCTGGTCCCGGTGTTTGCCTGGCTGCTGCTGCACGACGGCGGCAACGACTACTCGACGCGATGGTGGGCCACGGCCGTATTCACGGCGGCAATCTTGACCGACAAGGTCGACGGCGAACTGGCTCGCAGGCGCAATCTCGTGACCGACTTCGGCAAGATCATGGACCCGATCGCCGACAAGGCCCTGACAGGGATGGCATTCGTGGGCCTGTCCATCATCGACGAGCTGTGGTGGTGGGTGACGATCCTCGTGCTCGGTCGCGAGTGGGGCATCACCCTCCTGCGGTTCTGGGTGATCAGGTACGGCGTCATCGCGGCCAGTCGCGGCGGCAAGATCAAGACCGCGCTGCAGGGCTTCGCCCTCGGCGGCTTCATTGCGCCGCTGCACATGTTCACCGGGTCGTGGGAGACGCTCGGCAACGTCTTGTGGTGGGTGTCGGCGGGGCTGATGGCGGCGGCGGTCGTGATCACCCTGGTGACCGGACTTGACTACATCCGCGCGGCGATGCGACTCAGACGCAGCGGTCAGGATCGCGAGCGGATGTCGGCTTGAGCACCAGGCCTGACGAGGTCGCGGCGTCGTGTCTGGAAGCCCTGCGTGCGCGTGGTGAGACGGTGGCGACCGCCGAGTCGCTCACGGCCGGGCTTGTCTGCGCGACGTTGGCGTCCGTGCCGGGTGCATCGGACTGCCTGCGCGGCGGGCTCACGGCGTACGCGACCGACGTCAAGTCGACGGTTCTTGGGGTCGACCCCGCCTTGATCGATCGTCACGGCGCCGTGTCTGCCGAGTGTGCGGCCGCGATGGCTAGGTGCGCCACTCGACTGTTCGGCGCCGACTGGGCGGCGGCGACGACCGGCGTTGCCGGCCCAACCGAGCAGGACGGACGACCGGTCGGCACCGTGTTCGTCGCCGTCGCCGGGCCGGCGGGGGAGTCGGACGTCGGTGCGTTCGCCCTCAGCGGCGACCGCGCGACCATTCGTCGGGCCGCATCCGATGCTGCGCTCGAGCTGCTTCTCGCTCACGTCAGACCCGGTTTGAGCGGGGCAGGCTGAGGTCTGCGCCCGCTGGGTCGATCTGCCCATTGGCCAGGGTTGACCGCGCTTCGCCGCGCAGGCCGGGTAGCCTTGGCACACAGCAGCCAGCCGCACGACGGTCGCTGCGACGCCGTGACAGCACTCGAGAGGAGCGGGCCCGTGATCTTGGTACGACGGCTGCTCGGTGAGGTGCTGCGCCAGCAGCGGCTCGATCAGGGCCGCACGCTGCGCGATGTGTCCGCCGCAGCCCGCGTCAGCCTCGGCTATATCTCCGAGATCGAGCGTGGTCAGAAAGAGGCCTCGTCAGAGTGCCTCGCGGCGATCTGCACCGCGCTGCACGTACCGCTCTCCGAGGTG
Source organism: Nocardioidaceae bacterium (assembly GCA_035473375.1). Taxonomy (GTDB): domain Bacteria; phylum Actinomycetota; class Actinomycetes; order Propionibacteriales; family Nocardioidaceae; genus DATIOH01. Next base: position 8,462 of record DATIOH010000103.1, read on the forward strand.
TTGTCCCAGGTCAGCGGCGAGATTGCGCGCGAAGAGGCCGCCATCGCCGGGCTTCCGGCCCTCGGTCGCGCCGCCGAGCCAGTCGGGGCGAGCGTCACCGACTTCGCTGCCTGAGCCGCGCAGCTACCCGGTTCTTTCCTGGCATTTCGGACACCAGTACGCCAACCGGGCGCGATCGGGCTCCGGGTCGGACGATGGATCGTCGCGGCGGCGGCGGTCGTCGTCCCACGCGAGGCGACCTGACGCGATAGCGGTGCCGCACCGTCGGCAGGGTTGCCCGGAACGGCCGTAGACCCAGTGGGTGCGTCCGCGATGTCGATCGCCGGTGGTGCTCTGGTCGGTGTGCTCGAGATTTGCGCGCATCAGCTGCTGAGCCCGCTCAACGGCCGACTCGAGCGCTGCAACGTCGGCGACTGGCTCACTGGGATGCAGACCGCACAGGAACGCGGTCTCGACGGCGTAGAGATTGCCGATGCCGGCCACATTGCGCTGGTCGAGCAACGCCTCGACGATCGGGCGTTCAGGTCGGGCGCGCAGTCGTCGGACGGCCTCGTCCAGCGACCAGTCGCTGCCGAGGATGTCGGGCCCAAGGTGTCCGACGACGGTCTGCTCCGCGCTTCGCGGCACTACCTCGACGGTGCCCAGCCGGAAGCCCACCGCACGCCAGTCGGCGTTGCCGAGGACGAGCCGCGCCTGGTGAGCGGGCGACCGCCAGCGTGACTGCGGCCGGTAGACGTGCCAGCTTCCTTCCATCTTGAGATGGGTGTGGATCGTGACGTCTGGCAACCGGGTCAAGATGTGCTTGCCGCGGCTGACTGTCGCGTCGACCGTTTGGCCGACGAGGTCGACGAGCGCCCAGCGGGGGACACGGAAGTCGGACTCGGTCAGCGGCTGGCCGCTCAGCGCCTGGTCGAGTGTGCGCGCCGTGCGCCAGACGGTGTCGCCCTCAGGCATCGGCGCGACCGCCCGACGTCACCGGCGCAGCCGCAACCCGCGCGGCGTGGCGTGGAAGCCTGCAGCCTCGAGTGCTGCCGCTAGCGGCGAGCCATGGATCATCTCGCCGTCGGCCCGCTCGACGGTCAGCTTGCCGAGGGCTCCGTCGCGAACGGCCAAGGCGAGGGCGTCTGCAGCGGGCTGCACCTTGTCTGGATCGTGCGTGAAGGTGAGCAGGGTGCGACCACCGCGCTCGACATACAGCGCGAGTCCGCCGTCGACGAGCACGACGATGGCCCCGGCCTTGCGACCCGGACGATGGCCGGCATTGGCCTCGTCGTGCGCACGCTCCGGCCACGGGAGGGCCGCGCCGAACGGGTTGGCCGGGTCGGTCGCCGCCAGCACGAGCGTCTGCCGGCCCGTTGTCTCGCCGTCGTCGGAGCCGCCGCGATCGGACGCCATCGAGCGGAGCCGGTCGACGGCCCCGGCGGTGCCGAACTGTGCCGCGCCGAGACCCTCGACAAAGTAGCCGCGCCGGCATCGGCCCGCCTCCTCGAACGCCGACAAGACCTTGTAGGCTGCGGCGAATCCGCCGGGCGTGCGCTCGGATACGACTGCCCCGCGAGTAACGACCCCGTGGCGGTCGAGGAGCGTCTCGGCTGCTGCGTGTGCGCGCCGCGTCGGATCGGTCTCGCGGTCTGGCGTGGTCGACCATCGTCCGGCGACCGTCGGCGGTCCGCTTCTCGACGGCACGAGGCCGCGCGACGCACCGCCGCGGGCGTATCCGCCGCGGCCGGCCAGCCGCGCGCGTGGCGCAGACCGTCGTGGCCGATGGGTCCCGCGCCCGCTCAGCTGTGCACGCAGGGGCGCCAGCGTGTCGTTGGTCAGGTAGCCAGCCCAGGCGAGGTCCCAGACAGTGGCGGCGAGCTGATGGTCGTCGGTCGCCCCGATCGCGTCGGCGAGCTGGCGGAAGAAGTACGCGCCGCCGGCCCCGAGGGCCTCGAGCACCTGCCGGTGGCGGTCTTCGAGCTCGAACTCGACGATGTCGGGCATCGTGAGCTCGGCTGTCTCGGCCAGATGCAGTGACACCCACCCGTCGGTGCCCGGCAGGGCACCAGACCCGACCCAGATCACCTCGCCCGAGGCGGTGAGCTCGTCGAGCATCGGCGGTCGATAGTCGATCAGCCGGCTGCGAAGCACGAAGGGCTCGAGAGCCGACGCCGGGACCGGGCAGCCGGCTAGCTGCTCGACGACGGCGAGGACGCCTTCGACACCGCGCAGCCGGCCGCCGACGTGCTGCCAAGCGGGAAGGAACCGCCCGACGGCGGCGGGCTCGACTGGCTCGACCTCGCGACGGGCCGCGGCCAGCGAACGGCGTCGAAGCCGACGCAAGACCTCGGCGTCGCACCACTCACTGCCCTGGGCCCCTGGGCGGAACTCCCCTTCGGCGAGGCGTCCCGATGCTGCGAGCCGGCGCAGCGCATCGTGAGCGACCGCGGGCCCGATGCCGAAACGCTCGGCAACCTGGGCTGTCGTGAATGGACCGTGCGTGCGGGCATATCGGCCGACAAGGTCGCCGAGCGGGTCGGCGACCGGCTCGGCGAAGGCAGCCGGGATGCCGATCGGGACGGGCACGCCCAAGGCGTCGCGCAATCGCCCGACGTCTTCGACTGCGATGACGACGTCGATGCCGCCGACTCGGACACCGACGGCTCTGCGGGCTCGCTCGAGCTCGGCCGTCCATGCCGCCGTGTCGCCGTCGTCGACGCTGCGGACGGCGATCTCGGCGGGCGAGAGCGGGCCGAGGACACGGAGCAGGTCGGCGACGCCCTCGAGGTCGCGGGCCTTGCGCTCGGGAATGAGGCGCTGCAGCTCGGCCTCGACCGAGTCGACGACCTCGGGGTCGAGGAGATCGCGCAGCTCGGCCCGGCCCAGCAGCTCGCCGAGCAGAGCAGGGTCGAGTGCGAGCGCGGCCGCGCGCCGCTCGGCAAGGGGCGAGTCGCCCTCGTAGACGAAGGTCGCGACGTAGCCGAACAGCAGCGAGCGCGCGAACGGGCTCGGCGTCTGCATCTCGATCTCGACGACACGGATCCGCCGTGCCTCGATGTCGCGCATGAGCTGGACGAGCGACGGCACGTCGTAGACGTCCTGTAGGCACTCGCGCACAGCCTCGAGCACGATCGGGAAGGATCCGTATTTGCTCGCGACGTCGAGCAGGGCGGCCGACCGCTGCCGCTGCTGCCACAGCGGCGACCGCTTGCCGGGATCGCGGCGGGGCAGCAGCAGTGCGCGGGCCGCACATTCGCGGAAACGAGACGCGAACAGGGCAGACCCGCCGACTTCGGTGGTGACGATGTCGTCGAGCTCGTCTGCCTCGAAGACCGCGAGGTCGGCTCCGGGCGCGTCGGCGTCAGTCTCGGGAATGCGCACCACAATGCCGTCGTCGCCGGCCATCGCCTGGGCGTCGACGCCGAACCGCTCGCGCAGCCGGGCGCCGATGGCCAGCGCCCACGGCGCGTGCACGGCCTGCCCGAACGGCGAATGGATGATCAGCCGCCAGTCGCCGAGCTCGTCGCGGCACCGCTCGACGACGAGCTGGCGGTCGTGCGGGACGTAGCCGGTCTCACTCAGCTGCTCGCCGACGAATGAGACGAGGTTGCCGGCCGCGAAGGCGTCGAGCCCTGCCGTTGCCGCACGCTCGGTCGCGGCGTCGGCGCCGAGCTTGGCGATTTCGCGGACGAACGCTCCGACCGCCACGCCCAGCTCAGCGGGTCGACCGAGTGCGTCACCCTTCCAGAACGGCAGTCGACCGGGCACGCCGGGCGCGGGCGAGACGAGCACCCGATCGTGGGTGATGTCTTCGATCCGCCAGCTGGACGCGCCGAGGGCGAAGACATCGCCGACCCGAGACTCGTAGACCATCTCCTCGTCGAGCTCTCCGACCCGCGAGGCTCGCTCGCCGACCAGGAAGACGCCGAAAAGGCCGCGGTCGGGAATGGTGCCACCGGAGGTGACGGCGAGCCGCTGCGCCCCGGGGCGCCCGGCCAAGGTGTTGGCCACTCTGTCCCAGACGAGCCGCGGCCGGAGCTCGGCGAACTCGTCAGACGGGTAGCGGCCCGACAGCAGGTCGAGCGTCGCTTCGTATGCCGACCGCGGCAGGCTCGAGAAAGGCGCTGCTCTCCGCGACAACTCGTAGAGCCGGTCGACGTCCCACTCGTCGACCGCGACGCACGCGACGATCTGCTGAGCGAGGACGTCGAGCGGGTTGGCGGGCACCTTGAGCGCCTCGATCTGGCCCGAGCGCATCCGCTCGACCGCGACGGCGGTCTGCACGAGGTCGGCGCGATGCTTGGGAAAGAGCACCCCTCGCGACACTTCGCCGACCTGGTGCCCCGCCCGGCCGACCCGCTGCAGGCCGCTGGCGACCGACGGCGGCGACTCGACCTGGATGACGAGGTCGACGGCACCCATGTCGATGCCGAGTTCGAGGCTCGACGTCGCGACCACGCACGGCAGCCGACCGGCCTTGAGGTCTTCTTCGATGATGGCCCGCTGCTCTTTGCTGACCGAGCCGTGGTGGGCCCGCGCGATAACGTCGCCGGCGCCGCGCGACGCACCGCTCTGGGCCATGATCTGCGCGGGCTGGCCGGCGTCGGGGACGTCGATGCCCATCCGCTCGGCGGCGATCTCGTTGAGTCGCGCCGTCAGCCGCTCGGCAAGCCGTCGAGAGTTGGCGAACACGATCGTGGACTTCTGCTGCTCGATGAGATCGACGATCCGCTCCTCGACGTGCGGCCAGATCGACGTGCGGTTGGGCTCGCCGGCGGCCGGCCCCTCGAGATCGTCGGTGACTGAGCCGATCTCCGTCATGTCCTCGATCGGGACGACGACCGTGAGGTCCCACCGCTTCTCGCTCGGCGGCGCCACGACCTCGACTGGGCGCGGGCCCCCGAGGAATCGAGCCACGGCCTCGACGGGCCGAACCGTCGCCGAGAGCCCGATGCGCTGCGCGGGTGTAGCGAGCAACTCGTCGAGCCGCTCGAGCGACAGCGCGAGGTGCGCGCCGCGCTTCGTGCCGGCGACGGCGTGGACCTCGTCGAGGACGACCGTCTCGACGCCGCGCAGCGAGTCGCGGGCATTGGAGGTGAGCATCAAGAAGAGCGACTCTGGCGTGGTGATCAGGATGTCGGGCGGCGTCGTCGTCAGCTTGCGCCGGTCGGCGGGCGAGGTGTCGCCGGAGCGGACGCCGACCGTAACGTCGGGCACGGGCACGGCCAGCCGCTCGGATGTCTGTCGGATGCCGACCAGGGGAGCTCGCAGGTTGCGCTCGACGTCGACGGCGAGGGCCTTGAGCGGCGAGATGTAGAGAACGCGGCAGCGCCGCTGCTTGTCGTCGGGGCGGGCGGAGGTGGCGAGCCGGTCGAGGGCCCAGAGGAACGCGGCGAGCGTCTTGCCCGATCCGGTCGGGGCGACGACGAGTGCGTTGCGACCGCCGGCGATCGAACGCCAGGCACCGGCCTGAGCAGTCGTCGGCTGCGCGAACGACGCCTCGAACCACGCCCGCGTCGCCGCCGAGAACGGGGCAAGCGCGTCGCCTTGACCAGGCGTCGAGGGAGTCATGTCGACCATCTTGGGTCATGGCGCCGACATAAGGCGAGGCGACCACTGACGATCCCAAAGTGGAGCCACTTTGGCGCGCCCAACTGGCTCCAGGTTGGCAGGGTGGCGGTCCGTTAGCCGGGGGGAATCACGTCGTCCGTCGTCCAGGTGGTCCCACCGTCCTCGGTGCGCCACAGGATCCCGTCGACGAGGGCGAAGCCGAGCTGTTCGTTCGTGAAACCGAGCAGACTCGCGTGGCTGAAGCCGTTGTCAGACAGGGGCTTGCTCGTCCCGTCCGCCGAGAGCTCGAGCAGGCCGTTGTGCTGGGCCAGAACGGCGCTCGTCGTGCTTCTGGCCGCAAGCAGGGCGTTCGGACTGTACGGGCCGCCGGCGTCCGCCCACTGCGGCGGACCGTCGCCCGACACCGTCGCCGTCTTGACCGTCCCGTCGGTGCACAGCGCCCAGAGCACGTTCGCGGCGCTGGACAAGTGCGCCACCTGCTCAGAGCCGCACGGGTCAGTGAACTGCCACGCGCCGGTCGCCAACCCCGTGTTCGGATTGGCGGCGCTCGACAACACCCGGTGGTCGTCGCCGCCGGAGTTCCCGATCATCGCGACGACACCTTCTGTCACCACGAGGTCGTTGGTGAAGTCCAGTTGCATGGTCGTGTCGACGATCTGCCAGTCGTCGGACGACATCGGCGAGACGACTAGGTCATCGTGCGACTCGCCGTTGGTAATGAGCGCGTAGACCGTGTTGCCGCGTGCTTCGAGCTCATGGACCTGGCCACCCGCCTGCTTCGGCAAGGCCCTCGACCAGGTGGTGCCTCCGTCGTGCGTGCTGAAGAGCCCGTTGTCGAACGCCCAGCCGTCGTAGCCGCCGCGGGAATCGGGGGCGAAGCGCAGTTGGGCCACGTCGTCGGGGTAGCCCGTGTCGTTGTCGGCCGGGCCAGGCAGCACTCCGAGCGGGCTCCAGGTGCCGCCGGTGCCGCGCGCGAAAACGGTCGCGCACGAGTTGTCCTTGCAGGTGCCGTCCTTCGTCCGGACGAGCGCCCACTGGTGGTTGTCGTCCGTCGACGTGAGCGAGAGGACGTCGGAGTTCTGCGACGTGTACGTCAGGCTCGCCGGAGCGCGTGACGTGGGGGTGTCCGACGTAGTCGGCGTCGATGGCGACGTCGCTCCCGACTCGGTCGTGTCGTCGACCGTCGGGTTCGTCGTGTCGTCGGCCACCGGAGTGTTGTCCCCGTCGAATGCTCCCAGAGATGCGACTGCCACACCGCCGCCGCCGACGGCGAGGACGGCGGCGACTGCCGCGCCGGCCACGCGGCGGCGCTGACGCGAGCGGGCGCCGCGGTGGACGTCCGAGAGGAACGAGTCGACATCGGTTGGCCGCGCGCCGGAGTCGTCCGCGTCATCCGAGCGCAGCGTCTCGCGCAGCCGCTCCTCGAAGGGGTCGTGGTCGTTCACCGCTCCACCTCCCGCTCGACGGTTGTGCGCAGCTTGGCGAGAGCTTTGGACGCCTGGCTCTTGACGGTGCCGACTGAGCAGCCGAGGACTCTCGCGATGTCGGCCTCGGAGAGGTCCTCGTAGTAGCGCAGGACGACCACGGCCCGCTGACGCGGGGGCAGCGTGCCCAGCGCATGCCAGAGGTCGTGGTCGAATCGACGGTCTTCCGAACCGCGGTCGTACACGTCTGCCGTGACGTGCTCGCGACGGAGCTTGCGCCAGATGCTGATGTTGCGGTTGACCATGATCCGGCGGACGTACCCCTCGGGCTCGTCGCGTGACTCGAGGCGTCCCCAGGCGACGAGCGTCCGCTCGAGGGCGTCCTGGACGAGGTCGGCTCCTGCCTCAGCCGATCCCGTGAGCGCACGGCCGAACCGGAGCAGGTCGGGCAGCCGAGCGCGCACGAATGCGTCGAAAGACTCACGGTCTTCGTCGTGCACGCGCGCTCCACCCCTGATCAGGGCGTCCGGGGCGTCGAAGGACAGAGCAGTTGTCATCACGCCGAGGACGCCCGACGGCGCCGTCTGGTTGCCCGTCGGACCGCCAATCGATCCTCCCAGATCTTCACACCGCATATTGGGTGCGACTTTGTCGGGTCGGGTCACTAGCGTTATCTACGTGACTCCTGACCGCCCGCCCGCGATCGAGCCCGACGCACACCCATCGCCGGCCGACGAGCAGCGGGCCGAGCCGATGATCGTGGCACGTCAGCTGCGGAAGGCCTATGGCGAGTTCGAGGCCGTCAAGGGCATCGACGTCGAAGTCGAGCAGGGCGAGGCCTTCGGCTTCCTCGGCCCCAACGGCGCCGGCAAGTCGTCGACGATGCGCATGATCGGCGCGGTCTCGCCGGTCACAGGAGGCACCCTTCGGATCCTCGGCATGGACCCGGCGACCCAGGGCTCCGAGATCCGCTCCCGCATCGGCGTCTGCCCGCAGGACGACAGCCTCGACACCGAGCTCAGCGTTCGCGAGAACCTCGTCGTCTACGGCCGCTACTT
>DATIOH010000104.1:0-5555 GCA_035473375.1 Nocardioidaceae bacterium
AGTGACACTAGCCAGAGCTCGCGCGCCTGTGTTAACTGAGACTGAACACCTGCGGGCACCGAGGAGGGCACAGCGGCGATGGCGATCCGGACGTACGGCCCCAACGCCGTCGACTGGGAGCAGCGGATCGACCACGACCGGCTGCGCGTCGACCGGCTCGCTCGGCTCAAGACCCAGCTGGACGGGTCCGAGCTGGGGTCGCTGCTCACGTTCGACTTCTCGAACATCCGCTACATGACGTCGACCCACATCGGCACTTGGGCGATGGACAAGCTGATCCGCTTCGCCCTGCTTCCGCGCGGCGGCGAGCCCGTCAACTGGGACTTCGGGTCGGCGGCCAAGCACCACCAGCTCTACAACCCGTGGCTCGACTACGACCGCGACCCCGGCAGCCGTGAGCTGTCGGAGGCGGCGCGCGCCGGGCAGTCCGGCGCGCGGGCGGGCATCTCGACACTGCGCGGCGCCTTCCATCCCGACGCCGGCATCGCCGAGGAGGTCGCCCGCAAGGTTGCCGCCGTGCTGCGCGAGCACGGTGTCGCCGACGCCCCGCTCGGCGTCGACCTGGTCGAGATGCCGATCCTCGCGGCCCTTCGAGCCGAAGGCATCGACGTCGTCGACGGCCAGCAGGTGTTCCTGGAGGCACGCCGGATCAAGTCCGTCGACGAGATCGCGCTGCTCACCCAGGCCTGCACGATGGTCGACGCCGCGTACGACGAGCTCTACTCGTTTCTGCGGCCCGGCGTGCGCGAGAACGAGTGCGTCGGGCTCGTCAGCAAAGTCCTCTACGACCTCGGCAGCGAGTACGTCGAGGGCGTCAACGCCATCAGTGGAGAGCGCTGCTCGCCGCATCCGCATGTGTACAGCGACCGGATCGTGCGCCCCGGAGATCCAGCGTTCTTCGACATCCTGCACAGCCACCTCGGCTACCGCACCTGTTACTACCGCTGCTTCGCGGTCGGCAGCGCGTCGTCGGCGATGCGCGACGCCTACGTCCGATGCCGCGAGTACATGGACCTCGCGATCGCCGCCGTGCGCCCCGGGGCCACCACCGCCGACATCGTGTCGCTCTGGCCGACCGCCGAAGAGTTCGGCTTCCCCAACGAGGAGGCCGCCTTCGCCTTGCAGTACGGCCATGGCGTCGGCCTGTCGATCTGGGAGAAGCCGATCTTCAGCCGGCTCGTGTCGCTCGACCACCCCGAGACGCTCGAGGAGGGCATGGTCTTCGCCCTCGAGACGTACTGGCCCGGCGCCGACGGATGGTCGGCCGCACGCATCGAGGAAGAGGTCGTCGTGACGGCCGATGGCTGCGAGGTCATCACCAAGTTCCCGGCCGAGGAGCTCCTCATCGCCGGTCAGCGGTACTGGACGGTGGGCGGAGAGCTCGCCTCAGTCCGCGAGTCGCAGTCTCACCTCAACACCCCTGCAGGCCGCGGCGAACGCCGGTCCGCCGGCTTCGCCGCGGCCGGGGGCGAGGAATCGTGAGCGAGCAGGCACAGGTCGACGCGGCGCCCGCAGGCGACATCGAGCCGTCGGACCTGCTCGACTGGTTCGAGCAGATGGCGGTGATCCGCGGCGTCGAGAAGGCCGCGTACGACATGTTCATGGCCGGCCTGGTCAAGGGCACCACCCACCTCGCGTCGGGCCACGAGGCGGTCGCCGTCGGCGCCAGCGCCGCACTGCGTGATGACGACTACGTCGTGGCGACGTATCGAGGCCACCACCACGCGATGGCTCGCGGCGCGACTCCCGCAGAGTGCCTCGCCGAGATGATGAGCAAGGCGACGGGAGCGTGCAAGGCAAAAGGCGGCTCGATGCACCTCACTCGGGCCGACAAGGGGATGCTCGGGTCGTACGCGATCGTGGGAGCCCACCTGCCGATCGCCGCCGGAGCCGCGTGGTCGGCGAAGCTGCGCGGGACCGATCAGGTCGCGGTCGCGTTCTTCGGCGACGGCGCGACGAACATCGGCGCGTTCCACGAGGCGCTCAACCTCGCGGCGGTGTGGAAGCTGCCCGTGCTCTTTGTCTGTGAGAACAACTTCTACATGGAGTACACGCCGATCAATGCCGTGACGTCGGTGGAGAACCCCGCAGCCGACCGCGCCGCGGCCAACGGCCTACCGGCGCGCATCGTCGACGGCAACGACGTCGTCGTGGTCCGCGACGCGGTGGCGGAGGCCGTTCGCCGAGCGCGGTCGGGCGACGGGCCGAGCGTCATCGAGGCGCAGACGTACCGGCACTACGGACACAGCCGCGCCGATCCGGCGAAGTATCGCCCGGCGGCGGAGGTCGACGAGTGGATGCGCCACGACCCGCTCGACGTCGCGCGCATTCGCCTGCGCCACGCCGGCGTCTCGGACGACGAGGTCGACGCCGCGGCAGAGCGCGCTCAGCAGATCGTCGACGCCGCGGTCGATGAGGCGAAGGCCGCACCGGTCGCCGACCCCGCTGAGGCCATGACCGACGTCTGGGCGGACGGGGGTGCGGCATGGCGGAACTGACGGCGGACAAGAGCAAGCAGAGCGAGCAGCCGGCAACCATCACCTACCGCGACGCCGTTGCCGAGGGGATCGCCCGCGAGATGCGGATCGACCCGACCGTCGTCTGCCTGGGCGAGGACATCGGGGCTGCCGAAGGCGTCTTCAAGACGACCGTCGGACTGTTCGCAGAGTTCGGTGCCGAGCGCGTCTGGGACACGCCGATCTCCGAGCAGGCGATCGTCGGTGCCGCGCTCGGCGCCGCGATGACAGGCATGCGGCCGGTGGCCGAGATCATGTTCTCCGACTTCATCGCGTGCTGTTACGACTACCTCGCCAACGAGATCCCCAAGGTGCGCTACATGACCGGCGGCCAGGTCACCGTGCCGCTCGTCGTCCGCACGGCGAACGGCGGCGGCCTCGGCTTCGGCGCGCAGCACTCGCAGGCCGTTGAGAACTGGGTGTTCACCGTGCCGGGGCTCAAGATCGTCGCGCCCTCGACACCTGCCGACGTCGTCGGTCTGATGGCGTCGGCGATCCGCAGCGACGACCCGGTCGTCTTCTTCGAGCACAAGGGCCTCTTCGCGAGCAAGGGACCGCCGGCCCCGCCCGGCCATGTCGTGCCGCTCGGCGAGGCAGCGATCGCGCGCGAGGGCTCCGACCTCACTATCGTCGCGTTGGCGTCGACGGTGCCGCTCGCGCTGACTGCAGCCGAGCAGCTCTCGGGCGAAGGCATCTCTGCCGAGGTCGTCGACCTCCGGTGCCTCGTTCCGCTCGACGTCCAGGCAGTCCTCAGATCGGTGGAGAAGACCTCGCGCCTCCTCGTCGTCGAGGAGAACCCGTACCAAGGCGGCTGGGGCGGCACGATCGCCTCGATCGTCGCCGACGAGGGGTTCGAGCTCCTCGACGCGCCGATCCGCCGGGTCGCCGCCGAGTGCGTTCCCCTTCCGTTCGCCGACGCACTCGAGGACGAGGTCATCCCGACGGTCGCCAAGGTCGTCGACGCCGTCCGAAAGCTCGCCGCCTATTAGCCGCCCGGTCCATCTCTGTCCGTCCTCGACAACCTCGATCAGCCTTAGGAGCACCGGCAATGTCAGACAAGACGCTTATTCGCGGTGGAACCGTCGTGAGCATGGACGCCGAGATCGGCGACCTCCCCGTCGGCGACGTGCTGATCGAAGACGGCAAGATCGCGGCCGTCGCGCCCGACATCAGCGCCGACGCCGAGGTGATCGACGCGACCGGCAACATCGTGATCCCCGGCTTCGTCGACACGCATCGACACACTTGGGAGGCGGCGATCCGGGGGTGCGCGCCCAATGCCACCCTCGATGACTACTTCGTCGAGGTGCTCGACACGTTCGCGCCGGTCTACCGACCCGAGGACGTCTACGCGAGCAACCTCGCCGGCGCCCTCGAGTGCCTCAACGCCGGCATCACGACCCTGGTCGACTGGTCGCACATCAACAACACGCCCGAGCACCCGGATGCTGCGGTCTCTGCCCTCATGGAGACCGGCATCCGGGCCCAGTACGCCTACGGCAGCGCGAATCTCTCGCTCGCCGACTACTGGTTCGACAGCTCGATCCAGATTCCCGGCGACGACGTCCGTCGGGTGCGCGACAAGTACTTCTCCTCCGACGACCAACTGCTGACGATGGGGCTCGCGACTCGAGGCACCGGGTTCTGCAAGGACGAGGTCGTCACCGGCGAGTGGCAGCTCGCCCGCGAGCTCGGCATCCCCGTGACCGTGCACGTCGCGATGGGCCGCCTTGCCGGACGCTTCGGAATGATCACCGCGCTCGACGGCCTCGGCCTGCTCGGCCCCGACGTCACCTATGTCCACGCCTGCCACTTCAGCGAGGACGAGTGGGCGCTCGTCCGCGACTCCGGCGGCACGGTCGCGGTCGCGCCCCAGGTCGAGGTCCAGATGGGCCACGGGTGGCCGCCGCTGCTCAAGGCGCTGCGGCTGGGCCTGCGGCCGAGCCTCTCGATCGACGTCGTGACGACCGTCCCCGGCGACATGTTCACGCAGATGCGCTCGGCGTTCGGCACAGACCGCGGCCGCGTCAACGAGGCCCGCCTACGGCCCCAACGAACAGGTGCCCAAGGACGTCCTCACCGTTCGCGAGATGCTGACCGCCGCGACGATCGACGGCGCCTACACCGCCGGCCTCGAGAGCGTCACGGGCTCGCTGACCCCCGGCAAGCAGGCCGACGTCGTGATCCTCGACGCCCAGTCGATCAACATGGCTCCGGTCATCGACCCGGTGGCAGCCGTCGTGCTGTGCGCCGACGTGTCGAACGTCGACACCGTCATCGTCGGAGGCGCCGTGCGCAAGCGCGACGGCAAGCTCGTCGCCGACGTGCCGTCGGTGCTCGCTCAGCTCCAGGGGTCGAGCCAGTACCTCCGCGAGGCCGTCGCCGCGCGGGCCGCTGCGGGCGCATGACCTCACCCCGCTCCCTGCACACCGTGCGGGCCGCCGCGACAGCCGAGCTGGTCGTCCCCGGCGGGTGGGCCGCAGGCTCCTCGGGCTACCGGCGATGGTCGGCGGTCGGCGAGGACGACGGCGCGGTGCACACCGGGTTCGGACTGTGCGCGCTCGATCCCGGTGGCACGATGCCGACGCACGTGCACTCGTTCGAAGAGAGCGTCTACGTCGTCGAGGGGGTCGGGATTCTCGACGTTCCAGAAGGCTCGTTCGAGCTGTGGCCCGGCGACTACGGAATCATCCCGGTCGGCATCCCGCACCGCTGGCGCAACAGCGGCAACGCCGCGGTCCAGTGGGCGGAGATGCAAGGCCCGGGTCCGAGGAGGCGCTACGACGACGACACGCAGGTGGTCGCCGAGCTGCGCGTCGCCGACGCGACCCCGGTCGATCCGCGCGATCCGCGCAACCGCCGGTTCGGCAACATCACCGCTGCGCACATGGACGTCGCCAAGCAGGGCCAGGACCTGCTGGCGGTGTCGGCGAGCATGCGGACCGCCTTGCTCGTCTACAGCGGCATCACGGTCAAGATGATGGTCGACTCCGACCTCGATGCGCAGCTCTCGACCATGTTCATGGTCCAGTACGACCC
>DATIOH010000105.1:0-16437 GCA_035473375.1 Nocardioidaceae bacterium
AGGGATACTTCACGGCGGGCTCGTACCCCGACGACGGCCTCGGCGAGATCTTCCTGAAGCTGGGCAAGCAGGGGTCGACCCTGGCCGGCATGATGGACGCCTTCTCGCTCGCCATCTCCATCGCGCTGCAGTACGGCGTCCCGCTCGAGACGTACGTCTCGAAGTTCACGAACATGAAGTTCGAGCCGGCCGGCCTCACCGACGACCCGGATGTGCGGATGGCCCAGTCGATCGTCGACTACATCTTCCGCCGCCTCGCCCTCGACCACCTGCCGTTCGAGTCCCGCGCCGCCCTCGGCATCTACACCGCCGAAGAGCGCCAGCGTCAGCTCGACACCGGGTCGTACGAGCTCCCGGAAGTCACGGAGATCTCAGAGGCTGAGTCGCTGAAGACGTCGCCGTCGGCTACCACCGCCACGAGCAGCGACCTCGACGACGACGTCCCATCAGACGCAGCCGTCACCGCCTCAACCTCCGGCTCAGCCATCGCCGCCGACCACTCCGTCGGAGTCGACGTCTCCGCCGACGAGGCCGCCGTGGTCGCCGAGACCGCCAAGCCCGTCGCCGGCAACGCCCGCACCAGTGCCGAGCTCCTGGAGGTTCTGTCTGGGCGTGAGGTCGACTCTCCGCTCTGCATGACGTGTGGCACGAAGATGCGCCCGGCGGGTAGCTGCTACGTGTGCGAGGGCTGCGGGTCAACCAGCGGCTGCAGCTGACGAAACGATCTGCTACGTCCTGCGGATCAGTTGCGCCGTGCGGCCGCTCCGCAGGATGTAAACCCGGGACGATCGACGACCTGTATGACCTGGCGTGCTTCATCGTCATCCCGTTGCGAGTCAATCGCGGGGATCGTCGTTCGGTGTGCGGCCTCGAGCTGCGCGGGCGCCCTTGCTAGGTCCTCGACGATCTCGCGGACGACAACCTCGTCGAATGCACATGGCTCGATCGGTCGCATACGCAGCACTCGCAGCGGCCTTCGGCAGGTTAGTCAGTGACTCGGCTATTGCAGCTCTAGAACCCGATGACCATGACGCCGTCCACGTGCGCCTGCGGCACTTGGCGGGCGTATAACGCCTCGACGAGATTGATGGCAAAGTCGTAAGGCGACCGGGTGTGCACGGAATGCGGTACAGCAAGAGCCAGGTGATGAGCTCCAGCAATCAGGAGTGTCTCGACGACGTCCTTCATCAATCGGTTGTTTGAACAGCGCCTCCGCCCTCGATCTCGAGGAGAGCTCGATATCCATCGGCTGTCGCGTAGATTGCGTCGGGCTCCACTCCGTAGAGCGACTTGCCGTTCTCGCCATAGAGAAGCGGGATCCGCGAGTAGCTTTCCCTGGTCTCGACGTTCCACCCCGTGTGTAGACCTCCGTCGAGGGGTTCGGCCGACGGATCGGCAGGCAAGGATGCCTCAAGTGCCGCCGTGATCCGTTTGGTGTTCATCGGGGCACCAGGAGCCACCGAAGGCCAGAACTCGCCTTTGAACCAGTCCTTGAGGCTCAAGAACCCTCGAGCGACATCCGCCAGCGGTGTCGGCGGGGCGTCCGTCGGCGGGAAATAGCGCCATGCGGGCGCGCGGCTGTACGGCACACTTCGAGACTGCCACGAAACCACACACTGCGGAATCGCCGGGCACGTTCGTTCCTCGCGGTGCTCGCGTTAGCTCCGAGCGACCAGCAGCGCATAGACCTCCGCCGCCACCAGACTCCCACCGGCCGAGTAAAACCCATCCTGAAAGTGCCAGTAACTCCGTGCGTCGATCGTGGTGACGTAGACCGGATACGTCCGCTGCGCGTCAATCGCAGCCTGGAAGTCCCGCCGGTGGACCTTGCTACCGACCCGTATTGACCGGCGACCGATGGTGAAGGTGACCCAGCCGCGCCCGGTGAGCGTGCCGTAGGCATGCGCGATCGTCGCGCCCTCGATGCGTCGAAGCATTGTTCCCCCGTCTCCCTGTTGTCAGGAATGCTTGCAGGACGGCACGCGCAAACACTGGCAAGTGGGGGCAGAATCGACCGATCCTCGGACCGAAATTGTCCGATCGCCCGATACGTGCGCCCAGGAACAGGCTCCGTCGGCGGGAAGCCGGAGCGGCCGACGGAGACCGACGACGCCCGTCCAACGGCCTTCGATAGCCCGCCGCACGACCTGCGGAGGTAACGCCGGGTAAGCGGACGATCACACTCTGGCATCGAACGAACGGATGATATGGGGGCCATTCGTCTGCGAACCCACATCGGCGAGCCGGATGATTCCTGCACGAGCTTCGCTCGCGGATAAGGCGATGGGCAACCGTGAGGTCGCTGAGGAGGCACCAATGGCGGGGTTGACGACACAAGACGTAGCGGCGAAGGCACGTCAGCGTTTCGCGCAGCTGACACAACGCGGGGGCGCGCGCGACGAAGGTCGCGAGAGCACTGACGGCAAGGAGTCCGCGATCGTGGAAGCTCTGGACAGTCTCGGCTCCGGCTGGGAGCGCATCGACGACATCAAGTGGCCCGGGTACGAGTTCGCCAACATCGACCACGTGCTGGTCGGGCCGGCTGGCGTCTTCGTCATCGACATGCAGCCCGGCAAGGGCATCTTCGACCTCGACCACGCCACGGCGATGCGCCGCGACTCGCGGTCGCCGAAGCCGGCCGTCGAGGACGTCGTCTCCGCGGCACACGCTGTCGGGTCGCTGCTCGGCATGGTGCATCGCCGGCCGATGGCAGTCCTCTGCCTCGTCGACGAGACCAACATCGAGACGACGGTCGGCGACGCGCTGATCTGCTCGCTCGACAAGATGCCGTCGCGACTCAAGGCGATGGCCCCGATCCTCGACGAGAAGCAGGTCAGCGACATGACAGAGAAGCTCCGCAAAGACCTGGTGCTCGTCACCGGCCGGCTCGCGTCCGTGCCGTCTCAGCGCATCTGGACCCCCGACCCCGGCAGCGCCTTCGACATCGACAGTCTCGGCAAGCCGGAAGAGGAGAAGAGCTGGGCGCGCCGGTTCGTCCCGCTCGGCGTCGCAGCCGCCGCTGCCGCCGGCATCTTCACCTACGCGGCGTTCCACATCGACGAGGCGTTCGACGGCAAGACGACATCGAATCACCAGACTCCCTCGCAGCACGGCAAAGCTGACAAGGGTTCCGGACAGTAGGACCCGGACGGGAAACGGGCCGCTCACCTTTCGGTGGGCGGCCCGTTTCGGGTCTCGCGGGTGGTGGCGATCAGGCGTGGGGGAGCGGCCTCAGAACTGCACCTTCACCGGCTTGCGCGCCTCCGGGTCGTCGATCTCGAAATACTCGGCCGGCGTGAACTTGAACATCGACGCGATGAAGTTGGACGGCACGGTTTGAATGCGCGTGTTGTACGCCCGGACGTTGCCGTTGTAGAAGCGGCGGCCGGCGGCGATGCGGTCCTCGGTGACGGCGAGCTCCTTCTGCAGCTCGAGGAAGTTGGCCGACGCCTTCAGGTCGGGGTACGCCTCTGCGACCGCGAAGAGTCCGCCGAGCGCGCGGCCGAGCAGGCCTTCCGGCTCCTGTCGGGCCGCAGGCCCCTGGGTCTGGGCGGCACCAGCGCGGGTCCGAGCGGCCGTGACCTCTTCGATCACCGTCTTCTCGTGCGCCGCGTAGCCCTTCACCGCCTCGACCAGGTTGGGGATCAGGTCGAACCGTCGCTGCAGCTCGACGTCGATCTGCTTCCACGCCTCGGCGATCAGGTTCTGCTGTGACTTGAAACGGTTGTACGACACGATCATCGAGACGATCGCGAAGACCACGATCACCGCGACAACGATGCCGATCACGCCTCCTGGACTCATCTGCTCTCCATCTCTCTCGTCGTGCCGTGTGTCGTGCCTCGGGTACCGACAGTCATCGGACGTTCCAGTCGGTCTGCCGCACGTGTTCGGGCACGAGGTCGAGGATCCGGTCGAGCGACGCCATCGACGCCTCGAGCTGATCCGGGTCATTGCGGCCGGCGCGCATGGTGATGAGGTCGGGGCCGACGATCTTCCACGCGAGGTCGCGGTCCTGCATCAGCATCTCCATCATCTGCGGGGTCAACACATCCGATGCGAATCGCCGGTCAGGGCAGTTGACGGTGAACGCTCTATTGAAGTCCTCCCACTCCAGCTGGATATCGGAGTTGGTCAGCCGACCCCACGTGCGGCCGAGGAAGCCCTCTGGCCGCACACTCAGCGCCGGGTAGAGCCGGTCAGTCTGCACCGCGGTGATCGCGACGTTGTGCGACTCCTTGTGCTGCGTCGTGTGTCCGTTGGAGTCCGTGCTCGTCTCCCACGTGTGGTACGTGTAGTCGAACAGCGTGGCCGGGCGGCCGTCCCACGTGCCGCGCATGATGTTCTCGCACCGCTTGTCGAAGCCCTCGTCGAACGGGTCGACCTGCTCGCCCCACCGCTGGATCAGCGAGTCGTCGCGGTCGGTCATCTGGAATCCGTGCCCGGCGGCGTACGCGGCGAGGGCCGCCTTACGCTCCTTCTCCCGCTTGTACGACCAGTAGGCGAAGCCGAGGACCACGGCGATCCCGACGACGACGATCGCGATGATGAGACCCGATCCCATCCGAGACTTGCCCCCTTGAAACCGCGTGCCGGCAGCCGGTCGGCAGCCGTGAAGAGCGTACTCGCGGGTATCCCGCCGATCGGCGCGCACTGGCAGGATCGACGCGTGTCGGACCGTACCGCCGCGGCGCTCGCGGACGAGCAGGTCGCGCTCGTCCGCGACGATCCGCGCGGCCGGCTGGCCCTTCTCCGCCGTCTCTACGAGCTGCCGTCCGACGTGGACCGCGGCTACCTTCCGTTCCGGCGGGCGGCGTCGGCATTCATGACCTGGCAGCTTCGTCGCGGCCTGCTCGAACCGGAGTCAAGCCCTACACCCGGCAGCCCCTGGTGGCGCGCGCTGAACGAGTCGCTGCTCAGAGACACCGCCGAGGCGCGCGCCCTCGCGTTCGGACGACCGGGCGAGCCCCGGACCGCCGGCGTGACGGCGACGCTCGACTTCATCAGCGACCCGTCGGCGCGTTCCTGGTATCGCGCGCACAACACGTCGATCGCGTCGGCATACCTCGTCCACGATGAGCTCGCCTGCGACGAGGGGCGAGTCGAGCGGTTCTTCCTCAACCTCGTTCTCGTCCGGGTGATGTACGCACACGCGCTGGTCGCGGCTCCGCGGCTCGCGCTCGGCTGGCTGGCGCCGCTCGGCCGCCTGGTGGGTGACCCCCGAGTCGGCATGACCGGCACCTTTCTGTCGCTCTCGCGGGTGCTTCCCGACCGCTATCCCCTCGACGACGACCTCGGCGCCTCCGTCCGGGCCGAGCATCGCGTCGGTCGCCTGCTCGACGTCGGCGTCATCGTGCCGAGGCTCGAGCAGCTATACGACTGGTCGGCAGACGAGCTCGGCCTGCCCGGACTGAGCGGTCTGCTCGCCCGTCCCGGAGCGGTCCCGTGCTACGCGTGGGACCCGCGCGAGGCCCATGTCTGGCATCCCAGCCCGTCAGGTCTGGTGCGAACGGCCCGGCGCGCCTTCCCGCTGTCGAAGGGGTCGACTCGGCGTCGTTGAGGTGCGGGCGGTCACACGCGGTAAGCAACTGCCTCCGAAATCGGCATTGCGGTACCTGGGCGACTTCGCTTGCCTGGTTGTGGGTTCAACAAACACGCCCGACAAACTGGGCTTTCAAAGGGGACAAATCAATGAGACGACCATCGAGATTGATGATCGTGCCGGCCGTGGGCGCGCTCATGGCGGTCGCGATACTTCCTGCCCTGGCAGGACATAGTCAGGCAAACAGCCAGGCAAAGAGCGGCTCGATCAAGCAGATCGCCGAGCTGAGCGGACCTCGCGGCGTTGCGAGCGTCGGCTGGGGCAAGACGCTCGTCACTGAGGACAACGGCAACTTCGACCTCGTCATCGAGCGCAAGCACGGCGACGCGAAGGTGGTCAACCTGGGCAACATCGGCCCGGGATTCGGCAACGCGATCGACAACCGCGGCAAGACGGTCTACATCCTGACCGGGGGCGGCGGAACCGAGGCAGACCTGCCTCCGGGTGCTGCCACTCTGTTCAAGTGGAAGCCGGGATGGGACGAGGCCAAGCCGTTCGCCGACATCGCGGCGTACCAGGCGACCGACCCCGACCCGTACGACCAGGAGAACATCCCCGAGGACAGCAACCCGTTCGGTCTGGCAGTCGACCCGCGCGGAGGCGTCCTCGTCTCCGACGCCGCGGGCAACGACCTGCTGAAGGTGCACTTCGACGGCAGCATCACGACGATCGCACGGCTCAAGCCGCGTCTAGTCAAGGTGCCCGACGGCCTGCCCGCCACCGACCCCGACGGCAATCCGCTGCCGCCGGCGGGCACGCCGATCCTGTCCGAGGACGTCGCCACGTCGGTGACGATCGGCGCGGACGGCTACTACTACGTCGGCGAGCTGCGCGGCTTCCCGGGCACGCCCGGCACGTCGCAGATCTGGCGGATCAACCCGCACGCCAAGAACGCCGTCTGCGACCCGAAGCACCCGTACCGCGGCATGTGCCAGCGCTACGTCGACCACCTCACGTCGATCGTCGACCTCGGCGCCGACCGCTGGGGCAACATCTACGCAGTCACGCTCTCGAAGATGAGCTGGCTCGCCGTTGAGCTCGGCGTGCCGGGTTCTGAGGTCGGCGCGGTCTACAAGATCCACAAGAGCCATGGCGCGCACGGCCATGTGTTCAAGCACGAGCTGGCCCGGAACAAGCTCATCCTGCCGGGCGGCGTCGATGTCAGTTGGAGCGGCAAGGTCTACGAGGTGGGTCCGGTCTTCGGTCAGGGCGCATTGAGCGTTATCCGCTGACCGACGGACACATCAGAAGAGCACTTCAGCAACACACGCAACACGCGCACGGGGGTGCTTCCGGCCACCTGCCGGGGGCGCCCTCGTCGCGCACGCCTCAAGGACCCTTGATGTCTGCGTGTCTGCAGCCGCCTCGACGTCAGCCGAACGGATGACCCTGGCCCATTCGGCCCCCACAAGCCCGAACCCGAGCGCAGACTTGAGCCTCACGGTGCGTTGTGAGTCAGTCACTCTCAGTGCGCACCAGTTCGGGAGGGAGCAGCGCAATGGCGGACATGTCAGTCCACGGCGTACGGCTCTGGCGCCCTGGTCGACGCCAGCCGACGGCTGCGGCCACGGTGCCCTTCGCTCGCGTGTCCGAGCTGCGGTTCCCGTCGCCGGCCGGCCCGATCCTCGCCGACCTCGACTCCGCCTGGCGTCGCGTCGACGACCTGCAGTGGGCAGACCCGTGCAGCCACCGCGCCGACCACGTGGTCGTCGGTCCGACCGGCGTCTTCGTCATCGACGTCAAGAACTGGCCCGGCACTCTCGACATCGGTCCCGACACCATCCGTCACAACCGCCGCAAGCACCATGAGGTGCTGACCGATGTCGCCTCGGCCACGAAGGCGATCCGCTGCCTGCTCGAGCCCCTGTCGGCCGCGCCGGTCCATGCGATGGTCTGCTTCGCGCGCGACGCCGAGATTCGCGGCAGCGTGCGCACCGTTCACGTGAGCTCGACGGCGAACCTGCTGTCGCGGCTTGCGTCTTTCCCTGTCGTCCTCGATGCGATCCAGTCCCGTCGCATCGCGGATGCGCTGCTCCAGGCGCTCGCGCCGTATGAGGCTGCCGAGAACATGCCCGACGCCGCAGTGGTCGCCGGTATGGAGCAGACGCCCCCGAAGGCCGTCCGACGGCATTGGATCCTGCACCGCCCCTAGAGCATCCAATGCCGTCGGCGGCGAGGGCCGGCACCAGCACCTCCGTCGCTCAGATGTTCATTCGCCGTTCGAGGCGACGCTGCTGCGCGTCGGCGATGTGGTCGACCCGGTGAAGATCTGGCCGGTACGCGATCTCCTCGCCGAGGTCGTACTCGACGATCGTGACGAAGTGACCCACCCGCCGGGTGTCGATGTACCTCCGCATCGTCGTCGCGCCGGACTCCGTGACCTCGTCCGCGATGACAGTGTGACCCGCTGCCTTGCGCACCACCTTGTAGACCGCCGTCCCGCCTCCCGGCGTACCCCCGTCGACGTGGCGCGGACGGCAGTCGAAGCCATCACGCACGTAGTGGCGGTAGTAGAGCTTCGCCGCGTGCGGGCCGGTGAACTTGACGACCGTCGACCGCGCGGAGGCGAGCAAGAAGCGGTCCGGCGGCTTCGATCGGTAGATGAACTGACGCGTCTGTACCCCGTAGCGGCCGGGAAGCAGGCGGTCGCCGGTCTCGCAGCGGTCGACGGTGTCGTTGCGAAAGCCCTCGTGCGAGTGCCTGGCGACCCAGTGACAACAGGACTCAGCCGGGAACACCGACGTTCGAACGAGAACGTCGATCGAGACGTAGAGCGATGCCTGCGCCTCCTGCTCAGCCGGAGCGGGTGCCGCAACGGCCGCTCCGGACGCGGATCCGGCCATCAGCGCGGCCGTCGCCATCCCAACACTCACACAGATAACCCAACGCCTCATGGCCCACCCACCCCATCGAGTTCAATCCCGTGTCGGATGCTCTAGAGACGTGTTGGCCAGCAGATGCGTTGCGTCGGCCCCAATTCCCAAAGTGGAGCCACTTTGGGATGGGGGTGTGGGCGGTCGGGGGCGCGGGAGCCCCAAAGTGGAGCCACTTTGGGATGGGGGTCTGGGCGGTCGGGGGCGCGGGAGTCCCACAGTGGAGCCACTTTGGGGGAGGGGCCTAAGCGGTTCCCGGCCAAGCGACCGGCTCGAACCCGTGCTCGCAGGGAGGTCCTTCCGCCACCAGGAGGCGGCGGTCGGTGAGGTCGACGATCGCGGCGGCGACCGTCATGCTCTGATCGGGCTCCGGCAGGGTGTGGTCGGTATGACGGCAGACGCTGCCCGGCGCGTTCGTGTGGTCGGTCAGGGCCCTCTCGTACAGCGCGGTGTCGCTGACGTCGTCGGCTGCGTGCACGATCTCGGCGAACCGCTCGAGGCGGAGGTCCGTCGTCGTCGGCACCATGTCCTTGTAGTCGAGGGCGTCGAAGCCGGGCGAGACGAAGTGGTTCGTGTGCAGCAGCACACCCCGCTCGTCGCGCTCGAGGCGATGGACGCGCGCGCCGTCTCCAGGACGAGCCTCGATGTCGACGACCGCGCCGGTCGTGTCAGCCAACAGGTAGTTGGCCGACGACGCCCGCACCGACTCGTCGATCCGCTTGAGCGCCTCGTCGACGTCGGCGCACCCGATCAGTGCGCGGAGCACGACGTGATACGGAACCCCGACCTCGCCGAGGTCCTCGGAGCTGCCGAGGGCATTGGTCATCAGCGCGAGTCCGTCGGAGTTGACCCCGAACTTCATCAGCAGCCCCGCCTCGACGACCGTCACGAACGCAGGCCCGTCGTCGGGCGTCGAGCGCAGCACCACGACGGTGTCGAGCGCGAACGGCGACCAGTCCCAGTTCTGACCGACGACAACGTGCCGTCCGGGGGCTGCGCACCCGAAGGCCGAGCACTCGTCTGGGGCGTTCAGCTCGCCGGCGTTGCGGACGTACGCCGAGTACAAGACCTCCGTGCGGATGTTGAGGGCGACGATGTCGTCGAGATCGACCTCGGCTCCCGCTGCGAGGCCGCGCAGCTCGTCGACCTGGGCCGGAGCGAAGTCCGAGATCGCCGGCAGGAAGCGCATCGCCTCGCGACGCGACCGCGACCAGTCCCAGCCGGCGTAATAGTCGTAGTGCTCGGCGTAGGACGTGATCGAACGCCGCACGCGATCGCGCGCCTGGGTGCCGTACTGCCGGCCGCGCTCGTATGGTGATCCGCTGACGATGACCTCAGGAAACATGGTGCCTCTCCGCTCGGATGCCTCCATCGTCGCAGCCCCTGGCAAGGCTCGGCGACCGAGCGCCCGCGCGGGGCGTCACCGCATCGGCAGAAGCAAGGGCAGCAGGTCGGTCCTGCCCTCGTGGTCGGCGACGAGTCGCAGGGCGTCTGCGTCGAAGGCAGCGACGAGGTCGGCGATGCGCCGAGTGTTGTCTTCGGCGACGGCATAGTTGACGGCCTCGACGTACTCGTCGTGCAGCCGAGGTGACGTTGCGCACCGCCGGCCGCGCTCGCCGTCCGCCAGTCAGACGCAGGAGCCCCAGCCGGTGACCGGCGGCACACGAAAGGTCGACAGCGTTACGGTGTTGGAGTGCTGATCGCCGAGGATCTCCTGCTTCTCCTCACCGACGACGAGTCTGGCAAGGCCAAGGGCTCGACCCCGGTCGACCTCGGTCTCGCCGGGGCCCTGCTCGCCGATCTCGCCCTGCTGCAGCGCGTCGGCATTGGCGAGGACGGCAAACACGTCAAGAAGGGCCGGCTGGTTGTTGCAGACGCATCGCCGACCGGCGACACGCTGCTCGACGGTGCGCTCGGCCGGCTCGCGAGATACGTCGGCAAGCGCCCAGACAAAGCCGTCGGCGCGCTGACGAAAGAGACCCGTCGGGCTGTGTACCTGCGACTCGCCGCGCGTGGCCTGGTGCGGCAGCACGAGTCGAAGCTCTTCGGCATCACCTTGCGCACGACCTGGCCGGCTCAAGAGCGCAGCCACGAGCAGGTGCTGCGTGCGCACCTCGCCCTCTGTGTCGGGAGTGGGCGGACGCCGACTGAGCGCGACGCCGCCCTGCTCGCGATCCTCGGAGCGATCGGGCGCCTCGACATCGTCGCCGGCGGCGCGCAGACGACGTTGACCCGCAAAGACATTCGCCGCGCGAACCGCGAGATGTCGGAGCGCTCGTGGGTGTCCGCGGCGGTGCGAGACGCGGTCAAGCGCGCGAGTGCGGGGGCCACGACCGCCGGGGCGTCAGTCGCAGCCTCGACGGCCGCGATGGGCTCATGAGCGTGGGCGAGCCCTCGGCTCAGCCCGCATGCTCGAGGCAGCGAGTGGCCCAGGGACGTGCCTCGAGGCGAGCCTCGCCGATGGCGCCGCCACAGACGTCGCAGCGGCCATAGGTGTCGTCGTCGACCTTGGCGAGCGCGCGGTCGACTTCGGCGAGGAGCACGAGGAGCTTCGCGTGCGCCGGAACCGCTGCCAGTCGGTCGACCGCCTGGCTAGTCCCCTCGCCGACGCGCTTGCCGAACGAGATGGTGCCGACCTCGGTCGGCGGGGCACTCATCTCGTCGAGCTGCTCCTGGAGCTGAGTTCGCTTGTCTGCGAGCAGCTGAGCGACGTCCATCCAGCCATGCTGACACGGATGTGCGGCAAGTCCGGCGCTGGCCGCGTGCCGCTTGCGGCCCTAGGTTGACCCGCATGCCTGACTATCAGCTGGTCCGCACCCCTGACGGGCGCGACCTCGAAGTGCTCCAGAGCGGCGTGCCCGACGGGCGGACCGTCGTCTATCACAGCGGAACGCCGACCGGGTCGGTTCCGTTTCCGAGCCTCGACGACGCCGCTGCCGAGCGGGGACTGCGGGTCGTGACGTACTGCCGACCGGGCTACGGCAACTCGACGTCGCGGCCGGGCCGCACCGTCGCCGATGCCGCCGCCGACACCGCGACGATCTTGGACCAGCTCGGCGTCGACGCGTTTCTCACCATCGGCTGGTCGGGCGGCGGGCCGCACGCTCTTGCCTGCGCAGCGATGCTGCCGGGGCGCTGCGGGGCGGCCGCGTCGATCGCGGGCGTCGCTCCGTACGGCGTCGATGGCCTCGACTGGACCGACGGGATGGGGCCGGAGAATGTCGAGGAGTTCGCGGCCACTGCCGCCGGTATCGACGAGCTCACAGCCCACCTGGCCAAGGAGAACCTGGCAGGTGTGACCGCCGAGTCGGTGGCCGCCTCGTTCGGCGAGCTCGTCTCAGAGGTCGACCGCGCGGCGCTAACCGGCCCGACCGCCGAGTACATCGCAGGCGGCTTCGGGCGCGCGGTGCTCCACGGCACCGACGGTTGGCGTGACGACGACCTCGCGTTTATGGCCGATTGGGGTTTCGACGTCGCGTTGATCACGACGCCGCTCTCCATCTGGCAGGGCGCGCACGACCAGATGGTTCCGTACGCGCACGGCCAGTGGCTCGCGGAGCATGTGCCCGCCGCCCGAGTGCATCTGCTCCCGGACGACGGGCACATCTCGCTGTCGCTCCGACTCGGCGAGATCCTGGACGAACTCGTGAGCATCGCCTCGCCGCGGAGTTAGAGAAACGGCGCGGCTAGCCGCCGGTGCTCCTAGCGGCTACGCCGACGCTCCGAGCGACTGCCAGTAGTCGTTGAGGGCGCCGTTTGTCTTCACGAACCAGATGATTGGCCCGACGATGATCAGGACACCCGGGAAGACCCACAGACCCGTCGCCGCGCTGACCGGCTTCTGCTGTCCGCGGGCCTCGTAGAGACCGCCGACCTCAGACGAGTTGATGTACGGCATCACGATGCCGACGAAGATCGCGAGGATGAGCGCGACGCCGCCACCGAGGCCGCGGCCGGAGTGGTCCTTCATCTCCTTGTGCACGTTGTAGTACCAGAACCAGCCGTAGATCCCGAGCGTCACGATGTAGAGCAGGATGCAGATGCCGGTGCCGCGCACCTTGCCCAGCTGGCCCGTCGCGCCGTAGCCGACTCCAGGCGGTGCGGGTGGGTAGGCCGCGTAAGGGGCGGGCGGGGCCGGCGGAGGCGGAGCCTGCTCTGCTGGCGGCATCTCGGTCGGCTGGTCGACGGGTGGCACCCCCGTCGGCTCGTTGACCGGTGGGTTCTGATCTGTCATGCGAGCTCCATCGGGGATCGTTGGGCAGTGCGGGCCGAGGCGGCGCCCCGCTAGGTGGTCACTTCATCGTGGCGCCATCCGTCGCCGAATCGGCGGAGAATCGCCAGACGGTGCACGCCGCCGAAACGCGGTGCGAATCTGTCCACAACCTTTCACGCTCCGGCTGCGTCTCTCTGTAGGACCGGGTAGTGTCCCGGCATTCGCTGTCCGCCTACACGGGGACTGACCAGCCTTGGAGGAACCCCGTGTCTGCGCGTCGACTTCGTCTCGTGACAGCCCTCGCATCGTCGGCGCTCGCCGTCGGCCTGATCCCCGCGGCAGTCGGCCAGGCAGCTGCCGACCCGTCGGCGCACCGGCCGGGTCACGCACCGCGGGCAGCATCCGTCGGACAAGTCACGGGCACCGTCGTCAATGGCAAGGGCGATCCGATCGAGGGCGCGCTCGTCAACGTCCTACGGCCGAGCGAGGTGGTCGAGCGCGGCATCATCGCGGCCGACACGCCTCGCCGCGACTGGACGAACGCAAACGGCAAGTTCTCGGTGCGGCAGACCGGTCAATATCTCGTCCAGATCTGCGTGCCCGACCGAGGCGACAAGACGGTGTGCCGCGAGACCGCGCAAGGGGTCAAATACATCATCACGTTCGTCGGCCCGTCTGGGACGACCGACAGCTGGGTGACTCAGACGTCTCTCTTCGAAGGCGCTCCGGCCGACAATGCGCTCGGTGAGATCACCGTCAAGCCGCAAGGTTTCATCGAGGGCCACGTCGAGGGGGCACCCGCATTCCACTCGATCTCGCTGCTCCGTCTCAATGACACGGTCGCCTACCGCGACGTCACCGACAAGAACGGCGACTACCGCCTGCGCGGCCTCGCCCCTGGGCCGTACAAGGTGAGCCTCGGCGGTGAGGGATTCCTCCCGTCGATGTCCGACATCGTCAATGTTCGCGCCCACCGCACGTCCACGGTCGACGCGACCCTCGATCGCGGCGGCGTCATCAGGGGAAAGCTGCTGAGTGGCGGCAAGCCGGTCATCTTCACCGACGTCATCATCAAGACGGGCGGCGACATCGTCGCGGCGGCGACCACGAACCGGAACGGCGTCTACAGAGCGTCCGGATTCACGCCTGGCAACTATCGGCTGGGCATCACGTACTACGGCACGCGCTACCTCCAGAAGACCGTCAAGGCAACCCTCGCTGCGCCGGACTCGCACGTCGTCAAGGACATCGTGCTGCGCCGCGGGTCCGCCGTCATCGTCGACCCGCGCGCTGATGGCACGACCGTCACCGATGTCGTCGACGAGCTCCGCGACCAGCACGGCGTGCCGCTCATGTCGGGCATCCGGCTTCGCGACGGTCGCATCAAGTACCAGGGCCTCGCAGCCGGCAACTACACGGTCGTGGTGTCCGACGGCGACGCGTACGGGCGGAAGTCGTTCTCCGTCGTCGGCAAGGGCCGTATCGGCGACCTCGGTCGGATTGCCTTGACGCGCCCGACGTTCTCGCTCAGCGGCCAGACGGCGCCGCACGCCGTTGTCGAGGCAACGACCGGAGACCTTTGCCCGCCCGGTGGGCCCGTCCGACTGGCGGCGTTCCACTTCATTGCCGACCGCGCGGACGCGAGCGGCAACTACGAGCTGTCCGGCCTCGTCCCCGGCCGCTACATGCTCGGCTCCGACGGCTGGCCGCGCAACTTCGTGCCGCGATGCTGGTCAGGAGTGCGGCTGTCCGACGACACCGTCCGCGACCTGCCGCTAGCCGACGGCGCGATCGCATCGGGCCGGCTCGTCTACGACGACACCGGCACGCCGATCATCACGTCGCTGTCGTACGAGCTGCTCTACCAACAGCCGTCGACGACGAGTCCGACCGACGAGCACCCGTCGCGGGCGCGGTCGGTGGGTGCGACAGGAGAGTTCGCCATCGACGCGCTCGGGTCAGGCGACGTGGTCGGGCGGCTGGCGCAGACCATCGACGACTCGCAGATCAACAGCGAGGAGTTCTTCGTGATCTTCCCGTACCAAGACTTCACGCCGTACTACCTCGAGTCCGCAGACGACAGCATCACGATCAACGCCGGCGTCGACGTCGACCTTGGCGACATCCCGTTGACCCTCGGCGGCTCGCCCAGCTAGACGCTCTGCCCGCCGTCGCCGGCGCCGGTTCTCGCTTCGTCGGCGAGAACCCCGCCGGCGCCTAGACTGCTGCCATGCCTCGTGCGGTCGACAGCGACGGTGGGCCACAACAGCGCAGGGTGGTGGCCGGCTTCGCCTTTCGAGCCGACATCATCGCCTTTGCCGCCATGGGGTTCGCCGGCCTGGTCTGGGGCTTCGCCTACGTCGTCGCAGGGGTGCCGCTCGCGGCCATCTGGCCATGGGGTTACACAGCAATCGCCCTCGTCACCCTGTCGATCTACCTGCGCACCCAGTCGCCGCTCGCGCTGAACATCCAGCTGTTCGTCAGCCTGCTCGCGCCGCCGGCTCTGCTCACCTGGCAGGCCACTACGGGCAACGGCCGCAAGGGCCGGTGACATGACCGAGAGTCGCCTCGAAGACCTGCCCGGAGACCGCGGCATCTTCGGCCTGCAGTGGGAGGGCAAGAAGGCTGCCGCGACGACCGCCTCGACGCCGACGGTCGCGACGCTCGATCCCGAGCCCGACAAGTCGGTCGACTGGGTCGGCACGCAGAACGTCTTCGTGGAGGGCGACAACCTCGACGCGCTGAAGGCGCTGGCGGTCGAGTACGCGGGAGCGGTCAAAGTCGTCTACGCCGACCCGCCGTACAACACCGGTCACTCCTTCGTGTACGCCGACGACTTCTCCGCCGACACCGGGCACCGTCGTGCCGACTGGGCGTCGATGATGTACCCGCGCCTGCTGCTGGCGCGCGATCTGCTGCGCGGCGACGGGTCGCTCATGTTGAGCATCGGTGACGAGGAGGCCGCGCCACTGCGGCTGCTCCTCGACGAGGTCTTCGGCGCCGACAACCACGCGGCGACGTTCGCCGTCGTCCGTGCGGAGGGCGGTGGGCTCGCCAAGCAGGTCGTCCGCGGCCACGACTATCTCCTCGTCTACGCGAAGGACATCCGCAAGCTCGCTCCGCTGCGGCGGCCCAAGGAGATCCGCGGCCAGGTCGTCACGTGGCAGGGCGAGGACCACTGGATCGAAGAAGACTGGCTGCGCCGGCGCTTCGGGGCGTACGGCACGTGCGAGTACGCGGAGATCGAGGAGTTCCATGGTCCGCGCAAGCGTGCCGAGGTCGAGGAGGGGCTCGTCGACGGGCGCTACCGGCTCCTCGAGAAGAAGGACGGTCGGGTGCTCGTCGGTCGGCTCCGCAAGGTCGCGGCGGACTCGTCGAAGTTCCACAGCGTGCAGAAGCACCTCAACAAGGACGCTGCCGCCGACTTCGCCGAGATCGGCATGCCCGTCGTCTTCGACTTTCCTAAACCGGTCTCGTTGATCTCCGATCTCGTGCTGGGGGCGACGTTCCACTCCAAAGACGACGGCGACGTCATGCTCGACTTCTTTGCCGGCTCTGGCACGACAGGTCACGCGGTCCTTCGGCGCAACGCGCGAGACGGTGGCAACCGCCGATACGTCCTCGTGCAACGACCCGAGCCGCTCCTCGACGACAGCGCATCGCATCGCGCCGCCGCCCAGTTCTGCGTCGAGAACGGCCTCGGAGCCAACCTCGCCGAGCTGACGCGCGAGCGACTGCGTCGGCGCAAC
>DATIOH010000106.1:0-6481 GCA_035473375.1 Nocardioidaceae bacterium
CCGTCGGCGGCGACGACGGGTCGCCCTCCTCAGCGAGTGCGTCGGCCGATGCTCCAGCCGGTGCCCCAGCCGATTCCGCAGCTCGCCGCGCATCTCGAGCGTCCGAGGCTCAGGCCGCGAAGGCCGCCGTCCGGCCGATGCAGACCGGCGGCAAGCCAGCCGACCGAGACAAGCAGGTCGACGAGGCGGAGGTGTCCGACGACGACTCCGTCATCGACGACGGCTCCGTCTCCGACCAGGAGCTGCTCGCCCGCGAGCTCGGCGCCGAGGTGATCGAGGACATCCGCCACGACGCCGGCTGACGAGGCGATCTGACGAGGTGATGTCGGACGCGCGAACTAGGCTGCTACCGCTCCGCCGAGTGAACGGACGCGCCGGCTCTTCGGGCGGTGTGATAAGACTTCGGGCTGTGTGACCACGAGAGGCGAGACGAGACGGTGTACGAAGGCGTGGTCCAAGACCTCATCGACGAGCTCGGGCGGCTGCCCGGGGTCGGGCCGAAGGGCGCGCAGCGGATCGCCTTCCACCTGTTGAACGCCGAGTCTGAGGACGTGCGCCGCCTGGCCAGTGTGCTCGTCGAGGTCAAGGACAAAGTCCGGTTCTGCACCATCTGCGGCAACGTCGCCGAAGAAGAGCAGTGCAAGATCTGCCGCGACGAGCGACGCGATCCAGCGGTCCTGTGCGTCGTCGAGGAGCCGAAGGACGTCGTCGCGATCGAGCGCACCCGCGAGTTCCGCGGCCGCTATCACATCCTCGGCGGCGCGATCAGCCCGATCGACGGGATCGGGCCGGACGAGCTCCGCATCCGCGAGCTGTTGCCGCGGCTGTCCGACGGCGTCGTCACCGAGGTCATCTTGGCGACGGACCCCAATCTTGAGGGCGAGGCGACGGCGACATACCTCACCAGACTGCTGAAGCCGATGGGCTTACGGATCACTCGACTTGCGAGCGGACTGCCGGTCGGGGGAGATTTGGAGTACGCAGACGAGGTCACGCTGGGCCGAGCGTTCGAGGGGAGACGGGCCGTTGACGACCAATGACGACCTAGCAGTGAGCAGCGAGCTCGAAGATCTCGCCCAGGCGATCGCCGATCAGGGCGAGAGTTTCCTGCTCGCGATCCGCGAGATCGCTCGCGAGGGCGACCGCGGCACGGTGGTGCCGCTGCTGCTGCTCGAGGTGAGCCAGTTGCTGCTCGCCGGCGCGCGACTCGCGGTGCAGACCGACTTCTTGCCGTCGGAGGAGTTCGAGCCAGACGCTGGGCCGGATCCCGATCTCGACATCCTGCGCGAGCGGTTCGCCGAGATGCTCGAAGGAGCCGATGAGTTCACCGAGGTCTTCGACCCCTACATCCACCCGCCCGAGCTGATCTCGTCGCGCGTGTCCGACGATCTCGCCGACATCGCCGCGAGTATCGCTCACGGGATGCAGCACTTCCGAGCCGGCTCGGTCGCCGAGGCGCTGTGGTGGTGGCAGTTCTCGTACGTCAGCTCGTGGGGTGCCGAGGCGAGCGCGGTGCTGCGCGCGCTGCAGTCGGTCATCGCCCACGACCGTCTCGACGCCGACGAGATCAACGCCATCGAGGCGTCCCGACTCGAGGCGGCCGAGGCATTCGACGACCCCGAGGTGCTCGAGTCGGCTCCCGAGCGCTGACGGGTCAACGCTGACGGCGATCCGCCGCGCCGACGGCACTTGTGCACAGAAATCGGGCATCTCGGCGCAATGTGGATCCACATTGCGCGGGAGTGCGGGGGTTGTCCACAGCGTCAGGATGAGAGACAACCGCGAGGCGGACATCTCGCGTCGGTAGAATTGGCGGTTGCTCGACCCTTCCGAGTACGGTCCCCGCGCCGGCACCTGGCGCCCGGCTTGCGGCGCAGACGCCTGGGGAAGAGCCGAAGGAGTTAACGACCGTGGGCATCGTGGTGCAGAAGTACGGCGGCTCCTCCGTCGCCGACGCCCAAGGCATCAAGCGGGTCGCCCAGCGCATCGTCGCCACCAAGAAGGCCGGCCACGACGTCGTCGTCGTCGTGAGTGCGATGGGAGACACCACCGACGAGTTGCGCGACCTCGCCGAGCAGGTCTCGCCCGTCCCACCTGCACGCGAGCTCGACATGCTGCTGACCGCGGGCGAGCGCATCTCGATGGCGCTGCTGGCGATGGCGATCGCCAATCTCGGCCAAGCTGCGCGGTCCTTCACCGGCAGCCAAGCGGGCGTCATCACCGACTCTGCGCACGGCAAGGCGAAGATCATCGACATCACGCCCGGGCGCATCGTGTCTGCCATCGAGGCCGGAGACATCGCGATCGTCGCCGGTTTCCAGGGCGTCTCGATGGACACCAAGGACATCACCACCCTCGGTCGCGGCGCCTCCGACACGACGGCGGTCGCGCTTGCCGCGGCGCTGAGCGCGGAGGTGTGCGAGATCTACACCGACGTCGACGGCATCTTCACCGCCGACCCGCGGATCGTGCCCCGAGCCCGTCGCATCCCGCACGTCTCATACGAAGAGATGCTCGAGATGTGCGCCTCGGGTGCCAAGATCCTCCACCTGCGGTGTGTCGAGTACGCCCGTCGCCACAACGTTGCGATCCACGTCCGGTCGTCGTTCACGCAGAAGACCGGCACGTGGGTCACCGATCGAGAGAAGGCGGATCAGATGGAGCAGGCGATCATCTCCGGCGTCGCCCACGACCGCAGCGAGGCCAAGATCACGGTCGTCGGCGTGCCCGACAAGATCGGCGAGGCGGCCCGCATCTTCGAGGCACTTGCCGACTCGACGATCAACATCGACATGATCGTCCAGAACATCTCTGCCGCCCACACGGGCCGCACCGACATCTCCTTCACGCTGCCGCGCGACGACGGGCAGGTGGCGATGACGACCCTGTCGCGGCTGCGCGACGAGGTCGGCTACGAGCAGCTCCTCTACGACGACCGCATCGGCAAGGTGTCGCTCGTCGGCGCCGGCATGCGCACCCACCCCGGCATCTCTGCGCGGTTCTTCGCCGCCCTCGCGGCGGCCGGCGTCAACATCGAGATGATCTCGACGTCCGAGATCCGCATCTCCGTAATCGTCGACGAAGACCACGTCGACGCCGCTGTCACCGCCGCGCACCACGCGTTCGACCTCGACGGCGACGAGGTCGAGGCGGTCGTCTACGGAGGCACGGGCCGATGAGCGCCGGGGGGCCCACCCTCGCGGTCGTCGGTGCGACCGGAGCCGTCGGCACCGTGATGCTCGACATCTTGTCGACCCGCGAAGACGTCTGGGGCGAGATCCGGCTGCTCGCGTCTGCACGGTCGGCCGGGCGCGTGCTGCGCTGCCGCGGCGAGGATCTTGTCGTCCAAGAGCTGACGGAGGCGTCTTTTGAGGGCGTCGACGTCGCGATGTTCGACGTGCCCGACGACGTGTCCGCAGCGTGGGCGCCGATCGCTGCCGCCGCGGGCGCCGTCGTCGTCGACAACTCAGGGGCGTTCCGCATGGACCCCGACGTGCCACTCGTCGTGCCCGAGGTCAACGCCGCACAGGCGCGCAACCGACCCAAGGGCATCATCTCCAATCCCAACTGCACGACCCTCACGATGATGGACGCGCTCGGCGCGCTCCATGCTCGCTGGAGCCTGCGCGAGCTGGTCGTGTCGTCGTACCAGGCGGCGTCCGGCGCCGGTCAGCCCGGCGTCGAGCGGCTCTACGACGAGCTCGAGGTCGTGGCCGGCAACCGCAGCCTGGGCTCGGTCACCGGCGATGTCCGCCGGATCGTGGCCAACAAGCTCGGCGACGAGTCGCCGTTCCCGGCGCCCCTCGCTCTCAACGTCGTTCCGTGGGCCGGCTCGGTCAAAGACGACGGCTGGTCGAGCGAAGAGCTCAAGGTGCGCAACGAGTCGCGCAAGATCCTCGGCATCCCCGACCTCAAGGTGTCGGCGACATGCGTGCGGGTGCCGGTCGTCACGACGCACTCGCTGTCGGTTCACGCCGTCTTCGACAACGACATCTCCGTCGATGAGGCACGGATCGCACTGATCGAGGCGCCGAGCGTCGTCGTCATCGACGACCCCGAGCGCGGCGAGTTCCCGACCCCGGCCGACTCCGTCGGCTCCGACCCGACCTTCGTCGGGCGACTGAGGCAGGCTCTCGACTTCCCCAACACGCTCGAGCTGTTCGTCTGCGGCGACAACCTCCGTAAGGGCGCCGCCCTCAACACCGCTCAGATCGCCGAGTTGGTCGCCGCCGAGCTGGCGGCGTCATGAGCGTCGAGCGATCGACCTCGCCGAAGCCGCTGTTGATGTTGACCGGTATCGGCCTGAGCCTCGCTGCCATCGGCGTCGCCACGCCCTCGCGCAGCTATCGGTCGCCGCACTAACCGTCCGGTGTCCGCGCCGTGTCGGACTCCTTGCTCTCACGCTCTCGGTCGACCTCGTTGAGGCGAGCGAGGTAGCGGTTGTACGCGGCGAGGTCGGTGTCGCCGGCGGGACGACGCGCCTCGCTCCGCTCATGCCGCTGCGCCTCGCGAGTGTCGCTGCGCAGCCACTGCACGAAGATCGCCGCGATCACGACGAGCATCGGAATCTCGCCGAGAGCCCACGAGACGCTGCCCGCCAGGTGCTGGTCGTCGAGCAGGTTCTGCTGGTACGGCCGGTTGAGCTGCGACCAATACGACCCGCCGAGCACGCTGTCGTCGGACATGATCGCGATCGAGAAGAACGCGTGCAGCGGGATGACCAGGAGCAGCAGGAACAGCCTGGCCATGGCCGGCAGTCGGCGAGGCGCCGGGTCGACTCCGACGAGGACATAGAAGAACAGCGAGCCGGCGAGCAGGAAGTGCAGTTGCATCACCGCATGACCGAGGTGGCTCGACATCAGCGTCCCGAACAGGCTCGTGTAGTACAGGCCGTAGAGACTCCCGACGAAGATCGCCGTGGCGATCAGCGGGTGAGTGAGCAGCCGCACGACGCGCGAGTGCAGGGCGGCCGTGAGTATGCCTCGCGGCGAGCGCTCACCGGCGATCCGCGGGCCGGGCAGGGTGCGCAGTGCGAGCGTCACGGGCGCGGCCAAGACGAGGAAGATCGGCGCGACCATCGACAGCGCCATGTGCGACACCATGTGCGCGCTGAACAGCACATGCGAGTACTCGCCGAGGCCGCCGCAGGTCGCCCAGGCGACGATCGCGAGCCCGACGAACCACGACACCGTCCGGCCGACCGCCCAGCGGCCGCCCTTGCGCCGCATCGACACGAGTCCGGCGATGTAGAGCGCGCCGCCAAGGCCGACGACGAGGAGGCCGACGCCGCTCGGGGTCCAGCCGAACAGCAGCCGGTCGAGCGTCGGAGCGGGCGGAAGCGGTCCGCCCAGGAGGGCCTCGACCGGCGTGGTGTAGACCAGGCTGCCGACCGGGGTCGGGGTCCGTGACAAGGCGACGGCGATGCCGATCGTTGCCGCCATGAGGGCCAGCTCGGCCGTCGCGAGTTGCGCGAATGGTCCCCACCGGAGCGGCTCGTCGGGACTCGCAGACGCGCGGGCCACAGAGCGGCGGCGATGGGCGGCGCCGAACGCGGCGAGGCCGAGCAGGCACGCGGTCTTCGCGAGCACCAGCGTCCCGTATCCGCTGCTGAACAACGCCGACCACTCACCCAGCCGAACGCCCGCGTTGACGACCCCGGAGACGGCGACGAGGGCGATGCACCAGCCGGCGAGCGTCGAGAAGCGAGCTATCGCGTATCCGCCGCGCTTGGCTTCGGCGGCGGTCGCCCAGAGCAGTCCGACGATCCCGCCGACCCACAGCGACACCGCGACGATGTGCACGAGCAGGCTGATCACCGCGAGATCGTGCGACCCGGCACTGGCCGCATGGCCCGTCAGCACCGGTGGCGTCAGCGCGATGAGTGCCAGCACGAGAAGGAAGACCGCCTCGGTCACCGACACGATCCAGCGAGCGGCAAGCCCCAGCACGAGAGCCAGCACGAACTGGACGCCGAGCGCCCGGCCCTGGGAGATCTGGAAGACGAAGCTCTGGATCGCCGTCAGACCAAGGTCGGGGACAGGTTCGGCGAGGATGTCGGAGACAGTCAAGACGGTCTGGACCGCGACAGCCGCGGCCCAGACGAGCGCGGTCCATCGCGTCGCCGCGACCAAGTCGACGGCAGCGCCGCGCAGGTCGGAGGTGCGTGCCGGCAGGAGCAGTGTCGGGACGAGCAGGAGCCCGACGGTCGAGACGGCGGCGAGGTCGCTCACGAGTCGGCTGATCGGCAGGGCCCACGCGGTGAACTGCCCTGGGTCGGGCAGTCCGGCCGGGGTCAGTTCGTCGGACCCGCCGCCGACGATCATCGCGATGACGAGCGTGCAAAGGCCGAGAGTCGTCGCGAGAACCGCGATCCGCAATCGCAAGGCCCGCTGCGTCGATGCAGGCCGCACCATCGTCATCCGTCGCCGCCCTGATCGGAGGTCGAGCCCGACCGGAGACCGACGGCGAAGACGACCGCGAT
>DATIOH010000107.1:0-11910 GCA_035473375.1 Nocardioidaceae bacterium
GGTGATCGCGGTGCAGCCCTCGGCCGTGCCCGGGATCTTGACCAGCAGATTGGGCTGGTCGACGGTCTTCCAGAGGTCGGCTGCCTCCGCGACGGTGCCGTCGGCGTCGTGGGCGAGTCCGGGGGACACCTCGATCGAGACCCGGCCGTCGACGTGACCGCTCGCGTCGTACGTCGGGCGCATGATGTCGCAGGCGTTGCGGACGTCGTCGGTGGTGATCACGCGCACCGCTTGGTCGCGGTCGGTCCCGACGGCAGCCAAGTCGCGGATCTGGGCGTCGTACCGCTCGCCGTGGCTCAGTGCCGCCTGGAAGATCGATGGGTTGGTGGTCACGCCGACGACGTGCTGGTTCGCCACCAGGTCGGCGAGGTTGCCAGTCTCGATCCGCTCGCGGGACAGGTCGTCGAGCCAGATCGAGACCCCCGCGTCGGAGAGCTGCTGCAGACGGTCAGTCATGGTTCTGCTCCTTGGTGAGACGTTGACGGACGTCAGTGGGTGGCGTCCCGGATGCTGTCCTTCGCGGCCTGGGCGACGGCCTCGGCGGTGATGCCGAACTCGGCGTAGAGACGCTGGTAGTCGGCCGACGCGCCGAAATGCTCCAGCGAGACGCACCGGCCGGTGTCGCCGACGATCTGATGCCAGCCTTGGGAGACGCCGGCCTCGACCGACACCCGCGCCTTGACGATCGGCGGGATGACGGTGTCGCGGTAGGCCTTGTCCTGGGCGTCGAACCACTCGCGGCACGGCATCGACACGACGCGCGCGGCGATGCCGTCGGCTGCGAGCTGCTCGCGCGCGGCGACGGCGAGCTGCACCTCGGAGCCGGTGCCGATCAAGACGACGTCGGGAGTCGGCTTGTCGGCGTCGATGAGGACGTACGCGCCCTTCTCGACGCCAGACGTGTCGGAGAAGCCGTCCGCTCCGCGTGGGTAGGTCGGGAGATTCTGCCGAGACAGGATCAGACCCGCGGGCCGGTCGGTGTGCTCGATGATCGTCTTCCACGCGGCGACCGTCTCGTTGCCGTCGGCGGGCCGGACGATGTCGAGGCCGGGAATCGCGCGGAGGGCTGCGAGGTGCTCGACCGGCTGATGGGTCGGGCCGTCCTCGCCGAGGCCGATGGAGTCGTGCGTCCAGACGTACGTGACGGGGAGCTGCATGATGGCGGCGAGTCGGACGGAGCCGCGCATGTAGTCCGAGAACGTCAGGAAGGTGCCGCCGTACGGGCGGGTGCCGCCGTGCAGCGCAATGCCGTTGAGGATCGCCCCCATGCCGTGCTCACGGATGCCGAAGTGGAGGACACGGCCGTACCAATCGCCCTGGAACGACTTGGTGGCGTGCTCGGGCGGGATGAAGCTCGGCTCGCCCTTGGGCGTGGTGTTGTTGGAGCCGGCGAGGTCGGCCGAGCCGCCCCAGAGCTCGGGGAGCGTCTTGACCATCGCGTTGATGGTCTCGCCCGACGCGGCGCGGGTGGCGACGCCCTTCGGGTCGGCCCCGAAGACCGGCAGGTCGTCGGCCCAGCCGGCCGGAAGGGTGCGGGTGCGCATCCGGTCGTGCAGCGCGACGGTGTCGGGGCCGGCTCCCGCAGCCCACTCGTCGTAGCGCTGCTGCCAGTCGGCCTGCAGCGCGGCGCCGCGCTCGCGGGCCTTGCGGGTGTGATCGATGACCTCAGCGGCGACGTCGAAGGACTTGCTCGGGTCGAAGCCGAGGACCTCCTTGGTCGCCGCCACCTCGTCGTCGCCGAGCGCCGAGCCGTGCGCCTTTCCGCTGTTCTGGAGGTTGGGCGCCGGCCAGGCGATGATCGTGCGGAGCGAGATGAAGCTCGGGCGGGTCGTCTCCGCCTGGGCGGCCTGGTAGGCGTCGAAGAGCGCCTGGGTGTTCTCTTCGTAACCGGTCGCGCCGTTCGTCCAGTCGACGTGCTGGACGTGCCAGCCGTACGCCTCGTACCGCTTCGCGACGTCTTCGGACAACGCGATCGCGGTGTCGTCCTCGATCGAGATCTTGTTGTCGTCGTACAGCAGGGTCAGATTGCCCAGCTGCTGGTGGCCGGCGATCGACGACGCCTCGGCGCTGACGCCCTCTTCGAGATCGCCGTCGCTGGCGATTGCGTAGACGTGGTGGTCGAAGGGGCTCTCGCCCGGCGGCGGGTCGGGGTTGAACAGGCCGCGCTCGCGGCGGGCCGCCATCGCCATCCCGACCGCATTGCCCACGCCCTGCCCGAGCGGCCCGGTGGTGGTCTCGACACCGGCTGTGTGCCCGTGCTCGGGGTGGCCCGGCGTCAGGCTGCCCCACGTGCGCAGTGCCTCGAGATCGGCCAGTTCGAGGCCGTAGCCCGCGAGGTAGAGCTGGATGTAGAGGGTGAGGCTCGAGTGGCCGCAGGAGAGCACGAACCGGTCGCGTCCCTCCCAGTTCGGGTCGGCCGGGTTGTGGCGCATCAGCTTCTGGAAGACCAGGTAGGCGGCAGGGGCGAGGCTCATCGCCGTGCCGGGGTGCCCATTGCCGACTTTCTGGACGGCGTCCATGGCCAGCGCCTTGATCGTCTTGACCGCCTCGTCGTCGATCCCGGACCAGTCGAGCGAGGCGTTCGTGTTGGGGGCAGAGGGCACTTCCGGAGTCCTTCCTCAAAGGATGGAGGCGGTCGCGGCGCGTCGGTCTCGGCGACCTTCCGGCGGTGCGCACCTGGTCGTCGGTGCCGAGCCTACTGCGGACAATCGCGACGCGCGCGGGGCTGTTCGGCGGGCTGCACCACCGGTGGGATGCGCGCAGGTCGCGCGGGATTAGACTGCCGGT
This sequence comes from Nocardioidaceae bacterium, assembly GCA_035473375.1. Taxonomy (GTDB): domain Bacteria; phylum Actinomycetota; class Actinomycetes; order Propionibacteriales; family Nocardioidaceae; genus DATIOH01. The sequence continues at coordinate 2,788 of DATIOH010000107.1, forward strand.
CGAGACAGGCTCACAGACCACGTGTCTGGGGCTCCGGTCATCGTCGAACTTGAGGTGCTCTTGACGACCGTCGACCCGCAGCCAACTGCGCTGACGGCTGTCGCGACAGCCGCGCCGGCTAGGCCGTCTCTCGCCCACGTGGTCGGCGCGTACGTCGCGCTGACCAAACCGCGGATCGTCGAGTTGCTGCTCATGACGACGGTCCCGGTGATGTTCCTCGCGGAGGGCGGCGTCCCCTCGCTGTGGCTGGTGGCCGCGACGGTGGTCGGGGGCACGATGGCGGCCGGCAGCGCCAACACCCTCAACTGCGTCATCGACCGAGACATCGACGAGCAGATGCTTCGGACACGCCGACGTCCGCTGCCTCGCCACCAGGTGTCCCCGCGCAGCGCGACGGTGTTTGGGCTCGTCCTCGGCGCCGCGGCGACCCTCCTGCTCGGGCTGACCGTCAACTGGCTCTCCGCCGGCCTTGCGCTGGCGGCCAACGTCTTCTACGTCGTCGGCTACTCGCTGCTGTTGAAGCGCCGCACGACGCAGAACATCGTGTGGGGCGGCGCCGCCGGATGCTTCCCAGCCCTGATCGGGTGGACCGCGGTCACCGGCGAGCTTGCCTGGCCGCCTGTGGTCGCCTTCCTCATCGTGTTCTTCTGGACGCCGCCACACTTCTGGTCGCTCGCCGTGCGATATCGCGACGACTACGCCGCGGCGTCCGTCCCGATGCTGCCGTCGGTCGCGCCGGCCGCCGTCGTCGGGCGGCAGATCGTCGCGTACACGTGGGTCACGGTCGCCGTGTCGCTGCTGCTGTGGCCAGTCGCGTCGACCGGCTGGCTCTATCCGACCGTCGCAGCCGTGCTGGGGGTCGCGTTCATCGCCGAGGCCCACGCGCTGTGGCGCCGGGCGCGCGCGACCGAGGACCCCGTCGCGCTCAAGCCGATGCGGCTGTTCCACCTCTCGAATGCCTACCTCGCGCTGCTCTTCCTCGCGATGGCGCTCGATCCGCTGCTGACCCACTGAGCACCTACGCCCGGGCACCAAGATCCGACATCCGCGGGCCTACGGCCCGGTGGATGTCGGATCTTCATGCAACACCAGACCAGCCGTTGCGGCGGAGGAGAGCCTCGGTCTGCTCGCCGACGCGTCGTGGCTCATGCCGGATGGCGTACGACGAGAAGACGAGCAGGTTTCCGCGGGCGAGCGTGATCTCGTTCTGGCGCAGCAGGTCCCGGTCCCAGTTGGCGACGTTGAGGTGGGGTATCCCATGGATCTCTGCACGCGCTTGAAACGAGGCCCACTCGTTGTCGAGGAAGTAGCGGCCGTCCGCGCGACGGACGGCGACTTGTCGGATCGGCTGCGGCAGCCGTCTCGCAGTCAGAAGTCGGTTGTACTCCGTCTCGGGAAGGGACTCGATACCGCCGGTCGCGTCGACGATCGCCTCGGCGATGGCAGCCCGGTTTCGACACCGGCCGCGACGGCTCAGCGCGTCCCACAGCGCTGGCGGCGCGACGAGACGCTGCTGCACCGCGGCAAGCACGAGGACCCGGGTGCGTCGAACCGAGACTCGCTCGGATCCGGCATCGATCACGCTCCGAGCGAGCCGCGTTCGGGGCGGCATCGCGGCGCGATCGACGTCCTCAGGCCCAAGCTGCGTCGACCAGCGCATCCGGGTCGGCCATTGCGCGCTCTCCACGATGCGGCCGGCGTGGTTGCGCGACGATCCAGGCGCGACGACGGTGAGTGCGTCGTCGGAAAAGCCTCGGAATCCGTCGAGCGTCGCAGCTGACAGGCCGCCGACCACCGTCCCGGGCGGCGCAGCCAGCAGACTCACCCAGATCCGCTGCGTGTCGGTGAGCGGCCCGTTGTGCAGGACGACAATGTGCGGCAGCGGCGACTGCCAACGCCGTGCCACGAGCTGGGCTCGTACGACATCGTCTCCGAACTCGCGGGCCGCGTCGGCCCTGCGGACGACGTGTGCGACCCGTGCGGCCGTCTCGAGCAGGTCCTTCTCGGAGCGTTCCATTCAGCCAAACTCGCGCCTCCACGCCTTCTGTCGCCTGAGGTGAGGCCAACCTGTGCATAACCGCACGCCTGTGTTGCACCAAGATCCGACATCTACGGGGCTATGACCCCGCGGACGTCGGATCTTGATGCCCCTACGCGGACCAGTGGAAGGTGCCGGCCGGGACGACCAGAGTCGGCACGGGCGTGCTGCGGAGGATCTTCGCGGCAGTCGAGCCGAGGAAGACGCGGGCCATCGGTCCGAGGCGGCTCGAGCCGAGCACCAACAGGTCGCAGGCCCCCCAGTCGATGCTCCGCAGCGCCTCGCTCCAGCCGTTGCCGCGTGCGATCGCGGTCTCGACGTCGGCGACGCCCGCCGCTCGGCTCAGGTCGACTGCGTCGTCCAAGAGGGCAGCCGCCTGCTCCGCCCATTGCGCGGCGACCATGTCCTCGGCGTCGAGGCCGACCTCGGGCGGATACATGGTCTTCGCACGCGGCACGAACGTGGCGATGCGCAGGGTCGCGCCGTACCGCGACGCAAGGGACGCACCCGCGGCCAGTGCCTCCTTCGAGCGCTCGGTGCCGGCGTACGCGACGGTGAGGCACCCGAACGGGGTGTCGTCGGGTGCGTGGTATCCCGGCGAGGCGAGCAGGATCGGCACCGGCGACGAGTGGAGCAGTCTGCTGCCGACGCTGCCGAGGATCAGCGAGCCCGAAACGGCCGCGCGTGCCGACCCGAGCACGATGACGTCGGCCTGGGCGGCCTCGGCGGCCTGGACGAGTCCGGCCGCGACCGAGGTCGACGTGACGCTCTCGTAAGCCATGTCGTCTGGGTCGTCGGGCCACAGCCGGGCCTGCACCTCCGCCCGCGCGGTGACAGCCAGACCGGACAGCCACTCGCGATACTCGAGATCGACTCGCTCGATGCCCGGATGGTCCGACACCGGCGGATAGACGCCGACCACCTGGAGCTCGGCTCCAGTCGAGCGTCGCAGCATCGCCGCGAGCTCCAGCGACTCACCGCCGTCGTCTCGGCCCCGATAGGCGACGACGGCCTTCATTCGCGGCTGCTTTCATCGACCCACTCATGACCGCGCAGCGCGGAGTTGCGATGGCTGTAAAGGAAGTAGAACGCCAGCGAGATCAGCAGCCAGGGGATGACGTAGGTCCACGTGACGGCCTTGATGGTCGTCAAGACGTAGATGCAGGCAGTGATCGACAGGAGCGGGATGACCGGCCCGAACGGCACCCGGAAGCCGCGCTCGAGGTCGGGCCTGGTGCGGCGCAGGATGATCACCGTCGCCGACACGATCCCGAACGCCGTCAGGGTCCCGATGCTCACCAGGTCGAACAGCTTGTCGATCGGCACGGTCGCCGCGAGCACGACGATGAAGGTGCACGTGACATAGGTGTTCCGCACCGGCGTCAGGGTCTCTTCGCTGACCTTCTTGAACAGCGGCGGCAGCATCCCGTCGCGGCCCATCGCGAAGAGGATCCGGGTCTGTCCGTAGATCGTCACCAGGGTGACGGAGAAGATCGATATGACCGCTCCGGCAGACAGAATGATCGCCGGAACCTTCGACCCGGTGACGTCCTGCAGGATGGCTGCGAGTCCCGCCTCCTGGCCGTTGAACTCGCTCGCTGCCTGCGCACCCAGTGCGGTGAGCGCCACGACGCAGTAGAACGTCGTGACGATGAGCAGCGCACCGATGATGGCACGCGGAATCGTGCGCCCTGGGTCCATGACCTCTTCACCGGCCGTCGAGACGGCATCGAGCCCGATATAGGTGAAGAAGATGACCGGCAGCGCGGACCCGATGCCGGAGATGCCGTCGGGGTTGAAGGGGGTGAGGTTGTCGCTGTTGAAGCCGAAGATCGCGATCACGATGAACATGCCGAGCACGGCCAGTTTGATCAGGACCATGATCGCGTTCGCCCGCGCCGACTCGCGCGCGCCGCGCACGAGCAGCAGACAGCACATCCCGACGAGGATGACGGCTGGCAGGTTGATGATCCCCGGATCGTCGGCGAACACCCCGGCGCTCAAATCGTGGGGGAGGGTGAAGCCGAAGAGGTCGTCGAGCAACGAGTTGAAGTACTCGGCCCAGCCGACCGCGGTCGCGGCGCCGGCGACGCCGTACTCGAGGATCAGGCAGCACCCGACGAGGTACGCCGGCAGCTCGCCGAGGGTGGCGAACGCGTACGAGTACGCCGAGCCCGACACCGGGATGGTCGACGCGACCTCGGCGTAGCACAGCGCGGTGAGGCCGGCGACGATGCCGGTGAAGAGGAACGAGATGACGACCGCCGGTCCGGCGTCGGGCACCGTTTCCGACAGAACGAAGAAGATTCCGGTGCCGATCGTCGCGCCGACCCCGAACATCATGAGCTCGAATACGCCCATCGAGCGGGTCAGGTGCTCTTGATCGCCTCCGCCTTTTGAGTCGGCGATCATCTTGTCGATGGACTTCTTGCGCAGATAGGGGCTTCGGCTCCCTGCGGTCCGCATCGCCATGCGTCCTCCAGCCGGTGAAATAACGGTCAGGCGGCCACTGTGGCAGAGGTCACATACGCCGGAACAGTGGCATCGCGGCGCAGTTTCGACGCTGAGCGTGAAATTGTCCGACAATCCTGCATGGCGATCTCAATTCCTGAGACGCCGTCTCGGACGGTGCTCTCGGCGGGAGTTAGTCGGGGCTAGTACCGATAGCCGTGGAGAACGGTCGGCACCGACCACGCTGCCGCGATCTCGCCGACCACCTCAGGGCAGAAGAAGTAGTCGCGGATGCAGGTCAGCCTGCCGTCGTCGGTCTGGCACCGCCACACCTCGGCGAGGCCGGTCGGCCCGCTGTCGCCGCTCGTGTCGGCTGGCCTGCTCCAGATCGCGACGACCGGCTCGCCGTCGAACTCGCGGACATCGGCCGAGTAGCGCACGTCGTCCTCGAGGTCGAACGTGTGATGGAGCGTGCCGTTGCGGATCTGCTCGGGGCCGGTCTCGTAGACCATCCCGACGAGGTCCATCACGCCGTCGGCCGCGACGACGGCCAACAGCGCATCGACGTCGTACGCGGTGAACGCCTCGGCGGCCGCCTTGAGGACCGCTGGGTCGGGGGTCGGTCGACGCATGGCCCGCTCCTCTCGGTCGTCGGCCGCAAGCGTCGTGCGACCGCGGTGGAGCGCCGACTTCACGGCCCCCACCGACGAGCCGACCATCGACGCGATTTCGGCCAGGGGATAGTCGAAGACGTCCTTCAGCACGACCGCGGCTCGCTCCTGAGGCGGCAGCAGCGTGAACAGCTCAGCCAGCGCGTCAGAAACCTCGACCGGGTCGGCGGCGGCCGGAGCCGCGTGCTCGACCTCGACACCGAGCGCCGGTCGGGCACGGCGGGCTCCGTCGATGTACGCGTTGGTCGCCACCCGGATCAGCCAGCCGAGCGGATTGCGGACGGGGTTGTGCTCCTCGGCCGCTCGCGCGAATGCCTTCGCCAAGGCCTCCTGAACGAGGTCCTCGGCATCCCAGACATTGCCGCAGAGCCGGCGGCAATAGGCGAACAGCTGCGGCCGGTGCGGCTCCATCGTCACGAGGAACTCGCGCCGGACCCGGCGTGCCTCCAGCAGCAACGGCATCTCGATCTCGGTCATGTCGCCTCCGGTCGTCGTGCTCTTACTGGGTATGACGGCCGAGCCGGTCGGAAGGATACGGCGCGCGAGCATCGGCACGATCGGACATCTGACACGTCATGGCGTGCTGTCATGGCGTGCTGAACGTCGGATCTTGGTGCAGACCGGTCGGCAGGTCGCGGGCGATGCCGCGATCGCGTACGCCGAGGACGACCCAGGTGGCGGTCGCACTGACGAGCGCGGCGCCGAGCAGATGCACCTCGACCAGGCCGACCGGGAGGTCGGTGAAGTACTGCGTGAACCCGACTGCTCCCTGGGCGATCTCGACGGTCAACAGCCACGTGGCGGCGCGCTGCGCTCGCTCGGGCGCGCCGACGGCCTTGAACGCGAAGAAGATGCCGACGGTCAGGCCGACCAGCAAGAACACGAGGTCGGCATGCAGTTGGCTGACGCCGCTCGGGCTCAGCCCGTTGCGGGCCGACTGCTCGTCGCCGGCGTGCGGGCCCGAGCCGGTCACGACGGTTCCGGCGTACAGCACCAGCCAGGCAGTCGCAAAGGTCGCACGCGCAAGCCACTGCACGGCCAACGGGACGGTCGGCGTCGGCGGGCGGTCCGTCTCGACGATGCGGCGGAGGAAGACCACCGACAGCCCGACCATGGCCAGCGACAGCAGAAGATGCCCGGCGACGAGCCAGGGATTCAGGTCGGTCAAGACGGTCAAGCCGCCCAGCACGGCCTGGAGCGGAATGCCGAGGGCCAGTGCCGTCGCGATCCTGCGCAGCGAGCGGCGGGCCGGTTGATAGCGCATCACGGCGACCCAGGTGAGGATCGCGACCGCTGCGAGGACGAACGTGAGCATCCGGTTGCCGAACTCGATGAATCCGTGAACCCCCATGTCGCCGTGGACGACGAGCGAGGAGTCGGTGCACTTGGGCCACTTCGGGCAGCCGAGCCCCGAACCAGTCAGGCGGACGGCCCCGCCGGTGAGCACGATGACGATGTTCGCCACCAGCGTCGCCACACCGAGTCGCGACAGTGTCGCGCGCGTCGGCGACCTCAGACCGTCGATCAGTCGCACGACGCTCAGTCCCACGAGAAGGTTCGGACGGTGAGCACGGCGCCGACGGCGAACCAGGCGGTCAGCACCACGACATGGCCGATGACGTGTCCGACGCCGAGGTTGGTGCCGGTCAGCGCATCCCGCAGCCCCTGGGCGAGCGCGCCCGAGGGCAGCATCGAGACGATCGGCTGCATGGCGTCTGGATACGACTTCACCGGGATCAGCACCGCGCCGGCCGTAAGAAGGACGACATAGACGAGGTTGGCGGCGGCGAGCGCCGCCTCAGCCCGGACCGTGCCGGCGAGCAACAGGCCGAGCGAGGCGAAGGCCGCTGTGCCCACGACGATCAGGACGACCGACGCAACCGCGCCGGCGAGTCCGCCGGACGGCCGCCAGCCGAGAGCAAGGCCGACCACGGCGATGACGGCTAGCTGCCCGACCTCGATCGCGAGCACGCTCATCGCCTTGCCGAGTAAGAGCCCCGAGCGGGGGAGCGGCGAGGCGCCGAGCCGCTTGAGCACGCCGTACCGACGCTCGAATGCCGTGGCGATGGCCAACGAGGTGAAGGACGTCGACAGCACCGCGAGGGCGAGCACGCCGGGCGTCAGGACATCGATCCGACGCCCCGAGCCGAGATCGACCACGTTTCCCGACTCGGCACCGCCGACGAGGAGAAGGAGCGGGATGACGATGGCGATCAAGAGCTGCTCGCCATTGCGGAGGATCAGCCTCGCCTCCATCGCGGCGTGCGCGAGAGCCATCGACGCGAGCGGTCGGCGGCCGGGTTTCGGCTCGAACGTCACCGCGGTCACGTGCGCAGCTCTCGTCCGGTCAGCTCGAGGAAGACGTCCTCGAGGGTCCGCCGCTCGACGGCCAGTGCGTCGGGCAGGATGCCGAGCCGTGCCAGCCACTCGGCCACGGCCGACAGCGTGTGCGGCGTCAGCTGTCCGACCACGCGGTAGACGCCCGGCTCGACCTCTGTGACCGCGTGGTCGTCGGGGAGCGTCGCAGCGAGACTGGCGACATCGAGGCCCGGCTTGGCCTCGAAGCGGATCGAGTTCCGGGATCGGCTCGCGGTGAGGTCGGCGGGGGCGCCTTGGGCGATGACCCGGCCGTGGTCGATGACGTAGACCTGGGTGGCGAGCTGCTCGGCCTCTTCGAGGTAGTGGGTGGTCAAGACGACGGTTACCCCGTCGGCGCGCAGCCGCTCGACGAGGTCCCACGCCGCGCGGCGGGCCTGCGGATCGAGTCCGGAGGTCGGCTCGTCGAGGAAGACGAGCTCGGGACGGCCGATCACGGCGGCGGCGAGCGCCAGTCGCTGCTGCTGCCCGCCGCTGAGCCGGCGATACGGCGTTCGTCCGCAGGAGCCAAGCCCGAGGAGCTCGACGAGCTGGCTGACCGGCAGGGGATGGGCGTGGAGCGAGGCGACGTAGCGGAGTAGTTCCTCGGCGCGGACGCCCGACCAGGCGCCGCCGTTCTGGAGCATGACGCCGACCCGGGGCGCGAGCCGGGCGTGCTGGGTCTGGGGATCGAGGCCGAGAACGCGCACCGAGCCCGCGGTCGGCCTCCGAAGTCCCTCGCACACCTCGACGGCTGTCGTCTTCCCGGCGCCGTTGGGTCCGAGGATGGCGGTGACGGAGCCGCGCTCGACGCTCAGTCCGAGCCCGTCGACGGCCGTCCGCTCGCCGTAGCGGACGACGAGATCGTCGACGGCGACTGCCGGGCCGGCGTGGTCTGTCACGCGCAGAGTCTAAGTTGCCGAGCGCGGGCGAGGCCGCACGCCCGTCAAGGGCCGCAGACGCCCCGGAGCGTGATCTTGATCGACTCGAACCTCAGCAGCAGGGGATCGACGCTGTCGTGCACACGCACGACCTCGAATGCCTTGAACCACTTCCGTGCCGTCGGATACGCGAACAGGCGGAGATAGCAGCTCTCTCCGGGATCGAGGACGAAGTCGAACGAGTCGGCTGTGCAGGCGCCGTCGCTGCGGTCGCTGAAGACTCCTCCCCACGACGGTCCGGACTCGCTGCAACTGCCGTCCGGGAAGACTGTGGTGCACGTCGAGAAGCTGTCCAGCACGATCGCCTCAGTTCCCGTGTTTGTGAGAGTGACGATGCGCTGGACGCACCCGACCGGCAGGCCGGTGTCGAAGGTGCAGCCCGGCGGGTTCACGGGGACGCGTCCGAGATAGACGTGATGCGGCGAAATACGCAGATCGGGGACCCCGCGAGCGCCGTGCCACTCGTCGGCGCGGGCCGCTGGCAGCATCACCGCCAAGAGCAGGGGCGCGAGCAAGCTCGCGCGAAGCAACCTCGAGCGCATGGGAGCCTCCTATCGACGACGGGCTCCGCGGCTAAGTGCGGCTAGTTCTCGGTGTACTCCTGCCAGCGTCGGGGCGCAGCAATTGCCTGGCGGTGAGCTCATGGAAATCGCGGCGGCGAACGGTC